>JBFLZA010000171.1:0-14099 GCA_040756535.1 Cyanobacteriota bacterium | reverse complement strand
ACTCATCTGACTGACTTCACAGATGCTGATTTGACTGATGCGGTTTTTGCCGAAGCGATTATGCTACGTACTCGCTTTGATGGCGCTGATATCACGGGTGCTGACTTCACTGATGCTGTCTTAGAGGGCATCGAAGCGAAAAACCTCTGCGAAAGGGCAAAGGGAGTTAACTCCAAAACGGGTGTAGCAACCCGTGAGTCATTAGGGTGCAGGTAAAATAGCTTCGGATTAAGCGGTTTTAGCTATGTCACTCCCGAATGTGCAAGCAGAAAATGCTAACCCAATCGGTTGGCATGGCACCCTGAAGTTAGTGTTCGCAAGTCACCAGGGTGCCACCCAGTTAATTCACAATCAAGCCCAAGCACCTTTAAAAGTACAACGCCCGTTTTATCCAGAAGGGCCAACTGTTTGTCATAGTGTGGTGTTGCATACGGCGGGAGGAATTGTGGGGGGCGATCGCTTATCTCAAAGCATCCACCTGTCTCCCCACGCTCATACCTTAATCACGACAGCTGCTGCGGGTAAGGTCTATCGTAGCAATGGGCAAGAAGCGAGACAAAAGATTGAGATTCAAATCGATACCGATGCTTGTTTAGAGTGGTTGCCTCAGGAAACAATTGTGTTCAATGGTGCTATTTATCGGCAAGACTTACGGGTAGAATTAGCACCGGGAGCCTCTTGGTTAGGTTGGGAGATTACCCGGTTTGGGCGCAGTGCTAGGGGAGAAAAGTTCTTGCAGGGAGAATGGCGATCGCATACTGAAGTTTGGCAGCAAGGACGCCCCCTATGGATTGACAGACAATGGCTACCGGGCGGGGAACAAACCTTTAACAATCCTCATGGTTTGGCAGGAAAACCCGTTGTCGCGAGTCTCGCTTGGGTAGGACAAACAGTGTCTCCAGAGATTGTAGAGCAAGCCAGAATGCTGTGGAATGCTCAAGAACGCCAAGGAGAAGCAGGCGTTACTCAACTCATATCAGGAGTATTGTGCCGATATCGGGGTTCTTCAACCTCTGAGGTGAGAAACTGGTTTACGGAAGTTTGGCAACTCTTGCGCTTATCTTTTTTAGAACGCCCTAGCTGTCCGCCACGAGTTTGGCAGAAATAAAATTATGAATTATGAATTATAAATTATAAATTATGAAAAAATCTCAATTCGAGGCTGCTTTAGATTTATCCCCCAAAGTTGGGCTTCTTAGAGTTGGGTGGCATTTAAGTGAATGAGAGTTTAAATCTCGTTCCACATCGGAAATTATGACTCCTTCATCATTCAACATTTATAATTCATAATTTACTATCAAAACCTTCAACCTTTAAACCTTCAAACCTTATGCAACTGACGCCACAAGAAAAAGATAAATTACTGATTTTCACTGCCGCTCTGCTAGCTGAACGGCGCAAGAACAAAGGATTAAAGCTGAACTATCCAGAAGCTGTTGCCTACATCTCTGCCGCCATTTTAGAAGGTGCGAGAGAAGGTCGTACTGTAGCAGATTTAATGAGTTACGGAACAACTCTGTTATCCAGGGATGAAGTGATGGAAGGGGTGGCAGAGATGGTAAATGAAGTGCAGGTGGAAGCAACATTTCCCGACGGTACCAAATTGGTAACCGTTCATAACCCTATTCGCTAGGAAAACCCCTTTTCTCAGGATATGTCATACCTCTAAGGTATGAATTTTATGAGGGAAATTGCTCTCCCTCAAGACCCTTGACCTCTATTTTTATTGATGGATTTTCACTGCCAGCAGAATTTTTAAAACTAACTGTTCTAATTCTTGCAGTTGTCTGCATCTAGCATTAATGTGACAGAGTCGTTCGAGCAGAAACTCAATTTTCTTTTTCCTTTCTTGAGAGGTTTCTGGCCGATCTCTAATCTGCTCAAACAGGTGGATGCAATCTGTTACATCCTTGTGAAAGGCTTGGATTTCTTCTACTGTGAGATTTTCCGGTTTTTCCAAAAGTGTGTCAATTGTGTCTAAAAGCCGTTCTAGGTCGCATGGCTTGTATTTTCTTTCCTGAGCGACTAAATATCGAACGACAGCTAAATTACCAACAAGACCTTTAAGAATACTCATGAAACAAATTTTAATAAACTTCTATACAATTATTCACACAATCAGGAATGAATTCCGAAAAGAGACGATAAAGATTTAGTGAACAGAAGATAAACCCTGATACCAGGATGAGAGATAAGCTTTAACAGGAAAGTTGTATTCTGGCGCGTTTTCTGGTAAAGTTTCCCAGGAAATTACACTCAGTATCAAAACGGAAGAAGTAAAGAAAACTGAGGCTTTTGTTAACCTGAATATAGCTAGTTAATTGGGGTGATTACGCAAGAAAAACTGAGGTAGCGATCGCTTTACCATACCGCTCCTTTCGAGTGTTCACATCTCTCATTTTTGCTCTTAGCTAATACCTACAAGGAACATGAGTAGGATTTCGGAATAATCAGGACGACTCGATTTCTGGGTAGAGAGTAAAATCTGATTGTTCCATACTCAGTATCGAAAGCGATCGCAAGCAGAAATATCTGCATAATGATGGCATAGATAGCTAATTGTTAGCTCATCATAGCGAGTAGAAACGTTTTAGTAGACAATTTAAGTATTGGCATAACTCAACAGTCCAACTTCAGCAGATGTTATAGAGGTTGATATGATTCCAGGGGAGATGTTTGTTCAAGACGGAGAAATTGAACTTAATGCCAGTCGTCCTACTGTGCGGGTACAGGTAGGGAATACAGGCGATCGCCCAATTCAAGTAGGTTCTCACTTTCACTTTTACGAGGTGAATGAAGCGCTGAGTTTTAATCGAGAACAAGCAAAAGGAATGCGTCTTGATATCCCCGCCGGAACAGCTGTTCGCTTTGAACCAGGAGACGAGCAAGAAGTTGTATTAGTTCCATTTGTGGGAAGTCGTCAGGTTTACGGCTTTAATGGCAGAGTCAATGGTCAGCTAGACGTATAATCCCAACAGAGTAGGTTTTACGGCAAAACTTACAAAAATTAGGTGGATTCAGATCTTCCAGCAAGCTTCTTTCCCCCTCCCCAGCCTTCCCACCCCTCCGCCTACGGCACCTCCCCTTACCAAGGGGAGGACAGGGGAGGGAGCTAAATTCCTCCCTTAACAAGAGGGTTAGGGGGTGGTGCAAGAGGTGAGATGAGCGACTTTGAAGTGGAGGCTCTTTGATGACTCCCAATGTCAATATCAATGGTATTGAGCCACTCCCACGGCTGAAGCGCGTGGGATTCAGGCATCAGACAGAGATTGCAAGCTGAGCCTGTCTGACATCTCCTACGCCTAGAGTCGAACTCCCGACTCTTTTGATATTTATTGCCGCGTTTTGATCACGGTCGTTTACCGAATGACAAGACGGACAACGCCAACGCCTAACTGATAAATCCAGTTCGTCTAAAACATGACCGCAGCACGAACAGGTCTTACTGGACGGATACCAGGGGTCTACATAGACAATACGCTTACCCTTCTTTTTGGCTACCCATTCTAGGATTGACAAGAAATCGCCTAACGCCAAGTCATTCACTTGGCGTCCCCATAGACGCTGCATTCCTTTCAGGTTTAACGTCTCAAAGCACAACACATCAAACTGGTCAGTCAACCTATGAGCAAGCTTCCAGAACCCGTCACGCCTGCGATTAGCAATAGCCTCGTGACGCCGGACTAAATGTTTTCTTGCTTGTGCGCGGTTGTTTGACCCTTTTTGCTTTTTGGAATGCTGTTTAGACGCCTTACGAAGCGTGGCGAGAGACGCTTTTAGGAATAACGGCGACTCAATACTAAACCCTTGCGAGCAAGTGAGGAACGTTTTTAACCCAAAGTCAAATCCAGCTATTTTACCCGTCTCGAACGTGACTTCTGGTGTTGAATATCCGTCAACGACTACGACTATAAACAGCTCACCTAATACAGTGCGCTTGATAGTCAGTGTCTTGACTGTTCCTTCTATTTCTCTAGAATTCCAATACTGATAAACCTTGTTTCCTATCTTGACTCGATTCCCTCCCAAAAACTTATATCCAGATTGCTTGAGAGTGAATGACTTATACTTTTTGACCTTCTTAAACCCTGGTGGTTTTACCCCCTGCTTATGATGTTTAAAAAACAACAGGTAAGCTTTATCAATCCGCTGGCAAATGTCTTGCACGGCTTGGGAGCCTACCAACTGCCAGAACGGATTACGCTTCCGTAGTCTAGCGATGTGCTTCTGAAGTCTTGCACAGTTCAAGTGTTTACCCCACATTCGGTAATACCGACGATGCAGAGCAACGCAATGGTTATAAATTACCCCAGCCGCATTGATTGTCCGCTTGAGGTATTTATTCCGCTTGTGACTGTAGAGCTTGAACTTCAGGGTCTTCATGAATGCTATCATACCATCGATAAGCGTATTAATGGTATTTGCTCGATGAACAAAAATGAATTAATCTCCTATATTCAATCTGTTATCAACTCAAGATATGCAGGGTTGCAGGCTGCCTTTGCTCAAGACAACGACTTATCAGCCGCTTATGTTAATGATGTTTTGCGAGGTCGTAGAGAACCAGGTAGAAAGATTCTTGACGCGGTGGGAATTGAAAGAATTGCCGTCTATAGACTAAAGAAAGGGGACGGCGCTTAAAAGCGCCAACGCTACATCCCACCCTTAAGCATAGGTGGGCTTTGCTTGTTATTTTGTAATGCTAACCGAATTGATGGCGGAGCAACTCGCTGCGCTAACCTGTTCCATAGTTTCGAGCAATTCAATGTCACCAGAGAGCTAGTTGTCTCCGATGATGGCTCCAGAATCGAAGCAGTTACCGAAATACAAGCTGTTCGGCCAGCCTTCCCTGCTTCACAAGCTTTTCCAAATTATTTATGGAGATAACGTCTCGCCTGCCGTTGACCTTTTGATGATAAGCGATCGCTTCTCCTTGTTCGCTATGCCCGAAGCCTATTATCTTAATCCATTCCCCATCAGGAAATATTACCCATTTGCCGAGGATGGATTCATTGCCTATGGGCACTTCACGGCTTTCTTTTCGCACCCAAACTTCTAGTACCTCGAAATGATAGGGTTCAGTAACACCTTGTTTCAGCAAGCCTAATGCATTGCGAATCGCTCCTCGATAATTGCTGACTGGAATATCGAGATATTGCTCTCCATCGAAAAAGGTCAAATAAAATTTCATTACTTCTGCACCGACTGAAGTAAGGATTATTAAACTGCCTTTTCCTGGTTTTGTGTTCCTTCTTAAGAGGGGTTTTTTTTACTAGCTAATAGGGGGGCTGGGGGAGGATAAGTCCCGTGATCTAAACGGCGTGGACACATCTTTCAAGCACTACTCCGCTTTGGCACAAACAGCAACAATCCCGCTACAAGGGCGATGAGAGCAGCGGCATAAAATATGCTTTTTATCCCAGCGTAACTGACTACTGGTGCCAGCAATATAGGAGAAAGAAACTGCCCTAAAAAGCCGGCCCCTGTTCCGGCTGCCATAACACTAGACTTCAGCGCTGAGGGCGCTAAGTTCGCCAAGGTACTGTAAAGGGTAGGTAATACAATCCCAAATCCAACGCCAAAGAACACGGCTGCCAGCAGAATCCAGCTCAGTTGGTGTAGCCAAGGGATCGTTGTCAATGTTACAGCCATTAATCCAAATCCGATCGCGATCGCTGGAGCGACCCCAACCTTCTGTGTTAGCTGTTTCGCACCATAGGCAGATATCACAGCAGCTCCTACTGCCCGTGAAGCCAAGACAATACCATTGACAACTGTTCCAACATTTAGGGTTTGTTTTAGGTAGAGCGGTGCATAGATGACTACGGCATACATGACAACAGAGGCAAGGCTAACGGCAAGCAAGAGTCGCAGGGTATGGGGATGTCCTAAGACTGTACGGAGTTTATCCCCTTTATCCTTGGTGCTTGACTTTGCCTGTGTCTGCCGCTTTTCTCTCAAACTAAAGGCTGCGAGTCCGGCAAGGGGCAACCCTAACCCATACAAATAAAAAGCATATTGCCAGTGAGTCGCACCGACCCAACCCCCAAGTAAGGGAAAGGCAATGCCGGTAAGAGTTAGGGTACTAGTGGCTAATCCTAAAGCTTGCGATCGCTCCTCGCCTTCATACATATTTCCTAGCAAGCCCAAGCTAGCTGCGGCAATGCCACCACTCGCTGCACCTATCAACCCCCTTGTCGCTAACAGGAACCAAAAATCCCGCATAAACGCTCCTGCTATACCAAACAAGGCATAGAGAATCAGTGAGGGAACTAGAACTCGCAGGCGACCAATCCGATCCGCTAAAATGCCCAATGGTGGGCTGAATAGAGCTATGGTCAAGCAATGCATACTCACCAAGTTAGCGGCTAAGGCGGGATCGAATTCGAGTTGTTTCACTATCTCTGGCAGGATTGGAGCCACAACGCCTCCTACCATCGTCGTGAGTGAACCTGCGGCTAACAGTATGAACAGCCTGTAATCGCGCAACATCAAATTAGACCTTTGAACACTTTGCAACAATCTGTAACAATAACGCAGATTGCATCCGAATACTGAGACGTTTGCTGCAACGTTTTTGATTCGCATCCTAAACGAATGAGTTGACTTCCGGTGGAGACGGCGCTAAATATTGTCAGAGAAGAAGAAGAGGCATGATTGATGGAACTGGCGACAACCCTCACTAGCCAGACAGTTCAAAATGCTGTCAGGGAGGTAGGCATCAACCCGAATTATTGGTATCCCGTTGGTTGGGTAAGCCAGCTCACGGCTGGAAACGTCATGCCTGTCAAGATTTGGCAGCAAGCGATCGCACTTTATCGGGATGAGAAGGGTCAAATCCATGCCTTGGAGGATGCCTGTCCACACAAAGGCGTCGCCCTACACAAAGGGAAAGTTCAAGGATGTCACCTGACTTGTCCCTATCACGGTTGGGAATTTAACAGCAGTGGTGAATGTGTTCGCATTCCCTACCTTCCTGAAAACCAAAAGCTTCCTCGTGCCAAGGCTCGTAGCTATCCAGTTCAGGAAAAATACAATCTAATTTGGATCTTTCCCGGCGAACCAACGCTGGCGGCGACCATCGAGCCACCTAAGATACCAGAATTTGACCATCCCGACTCCTTAAAAATAACGGTAACTGCCCGGATGAACGCCCATTTTTCCATTTGTAACGAAAATTCGATGGATGTATTTCATGGGTATTTACACGAAAATCTTCAGGGTTGGTTCGATCCAGTACTCAAGAGTTTGCGGGAAACAGAATCTTCGGTGTGTGCCGAATATGATGTGTCTTACAAAGGGCGCATGGCGAAGTTTTTGGGGTTGACGGATCGCGCCGATGAAGTCACGACTCGCAGAATTTCAGTCAAGTACAACTATCCCCACTACGAAACCAACCTCCAGGGTATTTCCTCTCTCTACCTAATGCGGTCACCTGTAGGCCCAACCGAAAGTCGATCATTTGCCTTCTTCTTTCTAAAAGTTCGTCTGCCTAAATGGCTCCTGAAGCGCCTCGAACCGCTCCTACAAACGCTGCTCGAACGCTTCGTGTTTATGAGATTTCTCAACCAAGACATCGAAATGGTGGAGAGCGAACAGCAAACCTACCTGAAAAATCCCCAGAGGCGCTATGTCGAAATTAATCCAGCGATCATTGCAGTTGAGCGGCTGATTATCCGGCAATATGAACAATTTATGCAACAATCAAGTCAGCAGAAAAACAATCAGCGATCTCATTCATCGGGTGTTCTACCGCAAACCAATGTCCCAAGCGACACTGAGCCAACTAAAGAAAACTCACTTATAGGATGAAGGCATCTTTAAATGCGACTGTATATCAGTTGGTCAATATCTTGCCCATCTGGATGTTCAAGCCACCTCAGTACGGGAGTATACCGATGAGCTGGCTTTATCTATTTCCAGAATTTTTTAAATCGGCTCTCACTAGGCATGGTATTTTGCCTGGATAGTCGCTATCTTAATGTTCTAAAAAAATGTAAATATGCTTCTTTAGTCAGAGGCGAAGCTATCTAGGGAAAGGTGCGAGGAGAACGTTAGTGCAAGTAGTTAAAGAATATGTCCAGCGCTGGTATGAAAGTGGGCTCGAACCCGACGAGTACATTTGTCATCACAAGCAGGGGAATTTAGTCGAAATTGAAGAGGCCCAGACGGGTGAGCGTCGAACTGTACTCACCTTCTGTACGAATGATGTTCTAGGTCTCGTTCAGAACGAGGCAGTCAAGCAAGCGGCGATTGATGCCATCCTCCGATATGGCACATCGAATAGCTCTTGCTCCGTCTTGAGTGGTCGCATCGATTTACACCGACAGTTGGAACAGGAAATTTCCGAGTTTAAGCATCTGCCTCATACCCAACTGTTTATCAATGCTTGGATGGCGATGCAAGCTTTGATGGATGCTTTTTGTCACTTAGCGATTCAGGTTCCTGGTTTTCAGAATACCCGCGAGACGCTGATTTTGACGGATGTTTTCAACCATGGCTGTATTGTCTCAGCGATCGCCAATGCCGGCACCCGTTCCGGAAAATTGTTTGGTCACAGTCCACGGGTTCGTGTCAGAGCCTATCGTCACTGTGATGTTGAGGATTTAGCTCGTAAGCTGCGCCGCTATGCTCGCCCTGATGATCGGATTATGGTAATTTCCGATGCGGTTTTCTCGATGGACGGTGATATTGCTCCCTTGCCAGATATGCTGGACGCGATGCAGCCTTACGATGGTAGCGTTCTAGTGATGGATGAAGCTCACGCTAGTGGGTCTATTGGTGCAACGGGCAGAGGGATTTATGAACATTTTGGAATCTTGCCACAGCACGCGATCGAGCAGGGCATTGTCCCCTTGATTATGACCACATTCTCTAAGTTCGCTGCCTCTGCTGGAGCCGCAATTAGCTCTCATGTGGCAGAACTTATCCCCCTGTTGAATGTCTCTCCAACGTCAATTGGGACGATTTCCTTGTCGCCACCCTTAGCAGCAGCGGCATTGGAAAGTATCCGTCAGGTGCGCCAAGAGCCAGAACGAGTGAAAATCCTTCAAGAAAATGCACACTATTTGCGATCGCGCCTACTTGAACAGGATTTCGCTGCCATTGGTGAAACAAATGTTGTGCCAGTGATTCTGCCGCCGGATATTAATCCAAAAATCTTTGGTCGCCAACTGATGGAGAAGTACGGGATTTGGGTTTCACCCATCTGGTTTATTGCCAAACCCCGCCTCCGAATTACCGTTAACGCCCTCCATACGAAAGAGGAAATGGATCGGTTGGTGGCGGCGATGGTGGCAACGCGGGATTTACTGTATAAACCGATGATTAGTGCTTGAGAGAGGTTGAACGTCAGAAAGTTAGAAGGTTGAAGGTTGAAGTCTTTACTGTAGGGGCGTAGCTCATGTTGGAAGTTACAGCTTACAACTGGCACGCCCCAATACCATTTTCATTTAAAGTTGCGACAAATCGGATGACGGGGAGGCTCCGGAGACGGGGGGACGGGGGGACTCCGGAAAAAGATGTATAGCAAAAATTTAGGAAATTGGTATAACAATTTATTACAAAAATTGCTTTATGTCTTGACCGTTGCCAGGAACTCTACTTCAGTATTGTTCAAAACTAAAATTACTCCTCACCTGCGGGATGTAGGTTCAACCCTATCAATGAGGTGATAAACGTGCAAACGTCAACGACTAATTTTGAAATTCGGTCTGTAACCACTCCAGCAGACAAGGAACTGTTTCTGGATGTACCAGTACGAGTCTATGCTGATGATCCAAAGTGGGTACCACCCTTGCGGAGTGATATTGCCTTGCAGTTGGCACCTACGAATCCTTTTTTTCAATACGGCAAATTACAGCAGTTTATTGCCCTAGAGCGAGGTACAAAGAAGCCCCAAGCTGTTGGGCGGATTGTTGCTGCTGTGAATCAGCGGTTAATTGAACGAGAAGGGCAAAATATAGGTTTATTTGGTTTTTTTGAGTGTGTTCGGGATTTGGCGATCGCCAAATCTCTCCTTGATGCTGCCTGCGAGTGGTTGCGAGAACAAGGCATGACTATTGCGCGAGGCCCTATTGATCTATCAACTCACAACAATTGTTTATTCTTAGTTGATGGCTTTGACTCACCGCCAATGGTGATGATGCCCTACAATCCGCCTTACTATCCAGAATTGATGGAACATGACGGCTGGGAGAAAGCAAAAGATGCTTATGCCTATAATTTTCCGCTCGATAAACCCCTATCAGCAGAATTTGAAAAAGGATATCGCATTGCTTGTAAATCTGGCATTAACTTCCGCCCCATCAGAACAAAAGGGGAAGGATTTGAGCAAGATTGCATTAGTCTTTATCACCTCTTTAACCGTGCCTTTGCCAATAATTGGAGTTCTACCCCTCGTACTCAAGAAGAATTTTTGGAAGAAGCGAAAGCCTTACAAAGCTTAGTAGACCCGGATGTCTTTCCAATAGCAGAATACAATGGCGAGATGGCAGGCTTTTTTATGGGCTTACCCAATTACAACATTGCTCTGAAACCGGTTAACGGGAAACTCAATTGGCTGGGAATTCTCAAATTCTTATGGTATCGTCGTCAAATTGACCAAGGGCGTGTCATTGCTATTTGCTCCCTGCCAGAGTATCGCCGCAAAATGCTACCCCTAGCCTTAATTTATCTTGGGATGCAAGGTGGAATCAAAAAAGGTAAACCTTATAAACGTGCTGAGCTTTCTTGGGTTTGGGAAGATAATTTTCCCTCCCGTAAGCTCATCGAAGCATCGGGGGGCAAAATTTATAAGACTTACCGAATTTACGAAAAAGCGCTATGAGATTAGAGGAGTTTAGAGGAGGGCAAAGGGATTTTTAAACCACTAACTCCTTCCGCTTTCTCGATGCCACTAATCGCAGCATCATCGCTAAGATTAACAAGATGATAAAGGGGGAGTAGATTAGCATTGATTTGGGGAGATTAGAGCTGTATTCAAAGAGAAAACCCAGCCAGAAAAAGTACACACCAGTACTGTGCAAAATCTTCCAACCCCGTTTACCCAACCAAGCTGCTGGCTGCTTGAAGGAGGTTACAGTCATGGCAATTAGCAAAACATAGCCAAATGTTCCCAAAGAGCCAAGTTGCGGAGCGGCTCCAGCAGTCACAATCCATAAACCGAAAAGCGCGATCGCATGATAAGTATGCGACACTGCCATCGATATCCCCAGATCAAGCGTCAACTGTTGGTGATGCAGCAACTGCTTGGCTTTCTCAATCCGGCATTTCATCACGTACTGATGAGGTGTAAGTCCTGTGGATTGCTTGAACAAACTGGCAAAGTAATTGGGACTCATCCATACGGCAGCAGCGATTTCAGCCAGGGTTAAATTTTGGTCTAAATGCTCGTTGATGTAGTTTACTGCTTGCCTTAGCTTATAGTTGGGCAATCCGCCTGCATAGTCTTTAATCTTCTCTGGGTGGGAACAGTATCGCCTCAGTAAATGCGCCGATAGTGCTGTAGCCATAGATTCAGCGTAAAGCCGACTGTCGCTGCCTCCTGCTTCTAACTCCGCCTTCAGTGCCAGTCCCATGTGTTGAATTAAGGGGTCGCGTATCTGCAACTGGGGTACTAACTCGACTTTATCTGGGTTCACAGATTCACAAGCAGCACGGGCAAGTGTAGCAGGTTCGAGAAACAATTCGAGTAATGGAACTTCGCGATCGACCTGTGTCTTGGGCAAGGATTGGGTAGCCGGGATAATGGCAATCTCCCCCTTGGCGTAATCGACGTGCTTCCAACGTCCATCAAGCAGATAGGTGGCACGAAAATCATCCAGAGCAATAAGGATAAAGTGCTGACTGAGGTAAGTTTCAGCCATTTCGTCAGCGGGTTCTAGCTCATAGATGAGGTTCAAGCCATCCCATCCTGCCTCAAAGCTTGAGAGAAGGTGTAAGTGTACAGGCGGTTCGCTGCTGGACACGGCTAGCAATTAGCTTTAATTCACTGTTTTTAATTTATCAGGGGTTGGATCGAACCATTGACGGGGGTGGTACTGACAAGCCTACGATTTCTCTAACTTTTCGCACTCCTCAACCCAATCTATTTGTCATGATTGCTAACGACGGTAGGGAAGATTCACACGGTCTTCACCTTGATTCACGGTAACTTCATCGTTTGACCTTTAATACTGAAGAATAAGGCTGCACGGAATAGAAAGGGATCTAAGGAGCCAAAAATGTTCAACGGTGACCGAAAGAGAAAAGCTTTAGCCGAACTGGAAGCTGCTCTTAAAGAATATCAGACAGTTGCAGCAGATGTGACCAAGAAAGCAGCAGAATTATACGAGAAACGTAAGGCGACTGCTGAGCAGGTGATTCAGACTTGCGAGAAATATGTCAACACCCTTGCTAACTCACCAAAAGAGTTTGATAAGTCAGTCTCCGAATTCAAGGTGGAGTTTGCCAAGTTTACCAAGGTAGTTCAGCAAATTAAGACTGACGCAGATAAAGCTGCCAAGGTGAGCGGTTCAATGGCAGGAGCTGGAGCAGCAGCAGGTGTTGGCGTGGCAACTTTTGCACCAACGGCGGCGATGGCGATCGCAACTACCTTTGGTACTGCTTCAACAGGTACTGCTATCTCAGCTCTATCAGGCGCTGCTGCAACTAACGCGGCACTAGCATGGCTTGGTGGTGGTGCGCTCGCTGCTGGTGGTGGTGGGATGGTAGCAGGTAACTTTCTGCTTGCATTAGCTGGGCCTGTTGGCTGGGCAATTGGTGGCACAGCTCTGGTAGGCAGTTTTTTCTTGTTTGAACACAAGGAGTCAGAATTTGTCAAGAAAGTCTATGAGGAAATCATCAAGATTAAGGCAAAAACAGCTACTCTGAAGGCTGTTAAGGAAGAAATTGACAAACTCTTGACTTTAACTCAACAGCACGCTGATGGTGTTATTACGCGACTGAACTTCCTCAAGATAGATGCTCCTAACAACTATCAGGACTTCAACAATCAGCAAAAGCTGGAGTTAGCTACCCTGATTAACAACATCCAGGCGCTTTCCAAACTGCTGAATAAGAAACTGAGCTAATCAAGGGCACCGATGAAAGAGAACGTTCATCAGACAACTCAGATAATTGGTGGTATGGTAGCGGCGGATAATCTCCGTCATGCCCAACAGCTCAAAGCTGCTCTGGACAGTCAAGATTCCGCCTTCGCCAAGGCTATTGAGCAGGTTGTGAAAGTACGGGATTTTGTCGGAACCCCCGAACACATTCTAGGCAGCGACAGAACTAAACATGGCGAGATTGCCGAGCAGGTTGAAGTCGGCATCCGTAATGCTAGGGACTATCTACGTCAGCAAACTCTAAGTGCAACATTTGAGGGAGTTGGTCGAACAGCTCCAGAAGACTACCTTATTGATAGTGTTCAAGTTCAGTCCAAGTTTATCAATGGTGTTAATAAGAACTTGGATCATGTACTAGAACACATGAGCAAGTATGAGAACTTTGGTAGAGACAGTTCCTATTACCATATTCCAAGAGACTACTACGAGACTATTCAAAAGGTACTAAAGGGTGAGTCTGTAGAAGGATTAGCCAACCGCACAGTACAAAAAATCCAGCAAAAAGCCCAAGAAATTGAACAGCTTGCCGGTAAGTCATTTAATGAGGTCGTCAAGCCTAGTATTTCCAAATACAGTGAGGTACAACAAGGTAAGATTCACGACACATTAGACAGGCACGAGCAAAAACTCAGCGACGAAAAGAAACGAATCAAGGAGAACATCCGAACTGATGCACAACCGAATTTAGGAGATATGGCTCAAGTAGCTGGCAAGGGAGCCTTAATCGGTGGTGGAGTTCGGTTAGCTTTCAAACTCTATGAGAAGTACAAACAGGGCAAAAATCCTTTTAGGGGTGACTATACAGCCGACGACTGGAAAGAGATAGGCATTGATACCGCTAAAGGAGCTGCCGTTGGTGGTATCCCACATTCCGCCCTTGGACTGTCACATACAGATAATTTTAGTGGAGCAAAATGCTAGTAGATGTAAATTCAAGCGAGTGAAACGCCACGGGAAGAAAAGAAACTGGCTATTTCATGTGTTTGGTGT
>JBFLZA010000170.1:0-14180 GCA_040756535.1 Cyanobacteriota bacterium | reverse complement strand
GACTGTTCGCACAATCGTCCTTGGTTAAATTCTCTACAATAATCCGCCGCACTCACCTGTCGCAAGTCTCTACCATATTGTGCTGCCCGATTGAGGTCAATTTTTTACAATCCTCCCGCATCGGTTATGCACCACAATACGAGGCGACACAACCGTTGAGGTCGCTTTCGATGGAATCATTACAGGAATTTCTTTCGGAAAACAAGGACAGCGATATTTTTGCGCTTGCTCAGTACATTGAAAGTCATATTGCTCTTAACTGGCAGACCCTCCTTCAGAAAAATAGCGATCGGTTGTTGGATGCATTCAACAGAGCGGGTGACATGGCGTATGGAGCATATTGCTACAAGCTGTTTCGACCTGTTCACAAGCAGCTTAAACAGTCCCGATTGCGCCCCTTGCCCTGGTTCCCTGGCGATTTCAACATCTCAAGAGAATGGGGCAACGCGGACGAGAGTGACCAGCAGCGTTGGATGTGGAGAACTATCGCGTCAATAGAAGGAGAGTCACTGGGAACGATTGTCACAATTATCTTTCACGACCACAACCAGTTTCGCCTCCCTCGCCAGCCCCAAGTTATCGCCTTAACAGAAACAAGCAAGGAGGCAGTTGTAGAAGCGCTTTCGGAGCGTTCCGCCGACTTCAAGAATGCACGCGAATTTAAGATTGAATACGAAGAGTATTTGCGGAGCCTGCAAAGCCAAGGTTGAAGCCGCTATCTCCAAGAATGATATAAGTAGATTTGAGGTTGAGAGGCTCCAGTTTGACTGAGATATTTCCCTCCGGTTTGGCAAGCTGAGTTATTCAGACCGCTCTAGGTAGAGTGCCTGAATCAGTTGCTCATCCCAATAGGACGCTTCAACCTTGTGACCGTCTGGATCGCGGACAAAGCAACCATAGTAGGGTTCGCCATAATCTGGTCTAGGGCCGGGAGCACCCTCGTCCACGCCTCCCGCTGCTAACGCTGCCTCATAGAAGGCATGAACCGATTCTTTGGTCGGGGCGATAAAGCCAATATGGGTACCGTTCCCGACGGTTGCCGGTTGACCATTAATTGGTGTTTGTACCCAAAATTCTGGATACTGCTTCCCATAGGCAACGGCACCCGGATGTTCCATAATCCGCTTGCAGCCTAGGGTTGGCAGTACTTTGTCGTAGAACGCGATCGCTCGTTCAAAATCATTGGTGCCAATCGAGACATGGGAGAGAATACTGGGATTATCGGCCATATCCAAATCCTCCATCCGCTTTACCGAAATGCATACTAAAGCAAACAATACCTCTATCGTTGATCAGAAGATATATTTGAAGCGATCGCTTTTAATAGACTATAACGAGTTTGAAAACAGGCCTTAGTCTCCTTTCAACGACTTCCCGCCAAGAACGTTAAAACTCGATCACATTCGGTTCACCAGTTTCCTCTGTAACCATTAAGATTTCATGTATCAGCATTGAGGGGGGTTGGGGGCGATGGATAGTTTGAATCAGTCTGCCTCTGCAAAAGCAGAGGATTTTCGGCATCTTCAGAGTCAGTTACGCGATCGCTGGCAGAGTGTTGACTTCTTTGACTTAGATAACCACGATATTTTTGTGGTGCCTTCCGTCAGCATGGATCAGCGAGAACTCAGGAAAATTCAAGGTGTTCTGCACTACGAAGAACGATTGTTGTTTTCTTTGATTCGCTTACGTAACCCACGTACACGGGTAATTTACATTACAGCCGTGCCGATGTCGCCACTAATTGTAGATTACTACTTGCAGCTACTACCGGGTATTCCCTTTTCTCATGCTCGCGATCGCCTGCTGCTGCTGTCCACTTACGATGCCTCTCCCAAACCTTTAACTCAAAAGATTTTAGAGCGTCCCCGCTTGCTAGAGCGGATTCGTCAAGCCCTGCGTCCTCAAAAATCTTATATAGTTTGTTATAACTCCACTTTCCTAGAGCAAGAGTTATCAGTGCAATTGGGTATTCCTCTGCTGGCAGCAGACCCGAATTTATTGTACTGGGGGACAAAAAGCGGAAGTCGGGATATTTTCGCTGAAAGTGGAATACCTTATCCCGACGGCAGTGAAAGCCTCCGCAATGCTGATGATTTAGCGAAATCCGCCGCTCATTTGTGGGAACGGAATCCACAGTTAAAGCGGATGGTGATTAAACTCAATGAAGGCTTTTCCGGCGAAGGCAATGCCATCCTCGATTTGCGGAAGATACCAGAAGCAGCACCCGAAAAAGCCTCTCATGGTGAACGAGTAACGGCAATTCACAAGAGCATGGAGCATTTGAGCTTTCAAGCCAAAGGGGAGACGTGGGAAAATTTTTCCAGCCGCATCCCAGAGTTAGGGGCAATTGCGGAAGCATTTATTGAGGGAGAAGAAAAGCGATCGCCCAGCGTTCAGGGGTACATCGATCCCTCTGGTGAAGTCCAAATCCTCTCAACCCATGATCAAATTTTAGGCGGGCCCGATGGTCAGATTTATCTAGGCTGCAAGTTTCCCGCTGATGAAGCTTATCGATTGCGCTTACAAGAGTTAGGCTTGCGAGTGGGACGGACGTTAGCGAAAAAAGGTGCGATCGAGCGCTACGGCGTTGATTTCGTTGCCGTTCATCATCCCGACAGTCCCGGTAACAAATGGGAGTTGCAAGCCATTGAAATTAACCTACGCAAAGGGGGGACAACCCATCCGTTTATGGCCCTCAAATATTTGACTAATGGTCGTTATGACCTGTCTACGGGTCTATTTTATAGCCAAGAGGGTCGAGAGAAGTACTACATTGCCACTGACAACTTACAAAAAGATCGCTATCGAGGGTTGATGTCCCACGACTTAATGGATATCATCGCTCATCACCGCTTACACTTCGATAGCAGCACCAAAACAGGTAACGTATTTCACTTAATGGGGGCGCTTTCTGAGTTCGGAAAGTTGGGATTAACCAGTATCGGAGACTCTCCGCAACAGGCAGAGGACTTCTACAATCAAGTGGTGAATGTCCTCGATCAAGAAACGAGTTCAAATACTAGTTTGACCTTCCCGTCTTATCCCAGCAGCCCGATTGCTTGGGACTTAAGCTAGGACTTAACATCAAATTCATTGAAAATAGGAGTCAGGAGTCAGGAGTCAGGAGTCAGGGGAGAGTAATTTTTATTACTTCGTTGTGGAAAATTCTTTGGGTGGGTAGGAGTCTAGAGCAGTTGAAAAGCTGATACCGAGTTGCAAACAAAAGAGCTAACTTTCTCTCCCCGCTCCCCCAGCTCCCCTAGCTTTCCATGTTACTACGATTGAACGCGACTTAGTATGATTTGAGCGTTGAAGTGTAGTGCCCGCTCTACAACTCAGCCTATTTTTTGATAGTTGTTAGGAAAAAAGGACAAGGCATTCCGCAGAAATCTTAACAATTCTCAGTAGGACTGCCCTATTAGTGTTAACGTTGACGCAGTAGCTGAATGCTAGCGAGATTGACCCTACCTTCCCTAAAAGTAGGGCATAAGATTTTTTGGTCTTTCTTCGGAGAGACGGTATCAATGACCAGCGAAAACGGTCTGAAGCGTTGATGTTTTAAAATAGTAACTGGGCAAGAGTTTCTTGTCCAGATTTATTTAGGTCTCTTCTTTAGTTTAATTGTGTACAGAAACCGCATGAACAAAAGAGTCGAAGAGACAATTTCTTACTAACAGCTAATTCTTCCAACGTAGCGCGAAGACTATCACTTCCCACTTATCCTATAACCTGAGCTAGATAACGATAATGAGTATCAAAATTGCTAATTACAACGTGATCGAAACCTTATATGAAGGAACCAATACTCTGATTTATCGTGCTGCAAGGCAGACAGCAGAGCGAGAATTGGTGGTTATTAAAACTCTCAGAGCTGAGTATCCTAGTATAGAACAGCTGGCGCGATTAAGACATGAGTATAAAATTCTGCAAACCCTTGATATAGAAGGAATCGTTAAACCGTTATCCTTAGAAAATACTTCTCACGGCTTAGCACTAATATTATCAGATTTTGGCGGGGAAACCCTAAAAACTTTTCTTAATCATCAAAACCTTGAATTAAACCAGTTTTTACTCATTGCTATACAGCTATCTTCAACTCTAGCTCAACTGCATGAACACCATGTAATTCATAAGGATATTAAACCCCAAAATATTTTAATTAATCCTAAAACGCGTCAAGTCAAGATTATTGATTTTAGCATTTCCTCCTGTCTTTCTAGGGAAAACCAAACCATCAGTAATCCACAACAGCTCGAAGGTACTCTTGCTTATATGTCACCTGAGCAAACCGGAAGGATGAACCGCTCAATTGATTATCGAACGGACTTTTATTCCTTAGGGGTTACCTTCTATGAAATGCTAACTGGAGAGCTACCTTTTCACCCCAACGATCCCCTAGAAATAGTTCACTGCCATATTGCCAAAACACCCAGACTGCCTAACGAGTTAAAACCAGAAATTCCCCAGGTCATTTCTGAGATTGTGATGAAATTGTTAGCCAAGACGGCTGAAGAACGATACCAAAGTGCGTTGGGACTCAAGGCTGACTTGGAAGCTTGTTTGAATAGGTTAACAGCATCGGGTGAAATATCCCCTTTCACTGTCGGTCAACTAGATTTATACAGCCAATTTCTGATTCCACAAAACCTTTATGGTCGCGAGAAAGAAGTTGCTAGTTTAATGGATGCATTTGAGCGAGTAACACTTGGATTAACTGAAGTAATATTAGTCAGCGGTTACTCAGGAATTGGCAAATCCTCCTTGGTTAATGAAGTACATAAACCGATTGTGCGTCAGCGCGGGTATTTTATTTTTGGTAAATTTGACCAGTTTAAACGGAATATTCCTTATGCTTCTTTAATTCAAGCACTTCAGGAATTAATTAGACAAATTTTAACAGAGAGTGCTGACAAAATAGAAAGTTGGAAATCCAAACTTGAAGACGTTCTTGGTTCTAATGGTCAGGTCATTATTGATGTTATTCCTGAAGTAGAACGAATTATTGGCTCTCAACCTGCTGTTCCTCAATTAAGTTTAGCTGAAGCCCAAAACCGCTTTAATCGGGTGTTTAAACAATTTATTCATGTGTTCTGCAAAGCCGAACACCCGTTAGTTTTATTCCTAGACGACTTACAATGGGCGGATTTAGCTTCTCTGAAGTTGATTCAGTTACTTGCCTGTGACTTTGATAGTCAATATCTGTTGCTGATTGGAGCGTATCGCGATAACGAAGTCAGTGCAACTCACCCCTTGATGTTGACTTTAGAAGAAATTCAAAAATCTGGTGCAGTTGTTAACAACATTATCCTTCAAGCTTTGCAGATAACCCATGTTAACCAATTAGTAAGCGATACTTTATGCACTGACCCTTTAAAGACAAAACCCTTAGCTGAACTCCTTTTTAAAAAAACTCAGGGTAATCCCTTCTTCTTAACTCAACTCCTCAAATCTCTCTATCAAGAAAACTTATTATTTTTTGATTTCCCCAAAGGTCGCTGGCAGTGGGACATCGAGCAACTTCAAAGCACTGATATCACCGATAATGTTGTTGAATTAATGGTTGGTCAGATTCAAAAATTGTCGCCGACTACACAAAATATTTTAAAGCTAGCTGCCTGTATTGGAGACAAATTTACTTTAGATATCCTAAGTATTGTTAATGAAAAATTATTATCAGAAACAGCTAAAGATTTGTGGGAATCTCTACAGGCAGGTTTAGTTCTACCTCTAAATCAGTCCTATAAAATTCCTCTTGTTTTTGAGCCAGCAACAATAGGGAATAGTGGCTGGGGGGAGACTCAGCAAGACTCCATACCTAATAGCCCCACTTCGCCAAGCCAAATACTAATACCCAATCCCCAATCCCGCATTACATACAAGTTTTTGCATGACCGAGTCCAACAAGCCGCTTATTCGTTGATTCCTGAGAAAGAGAGAAAACAAACTCACTTAAAAATTGGTGAACTGCTACTTCAATATATCCCGGAACCAGAAATTGAAGAAAATATCTTTGAAGTTGTTAATCACCTGAATATCGGTGCTGAGTTAATAATTCAGCGATCGCAAAAAGATGAACTCGCAAAACTTAATTTAATTGCAGGGAAGAAAGCTAAATTAGCAACGGCTTATGAAACGGCTGTTAAATATTTATCACAAGGAATAGAACTCCTTAGCACAGAAGGAAGTGAAGAATTGTCAAGCTGGGAAAGGCAGTATGACCTTACACTTAACCTTTATGTGGAAGCAGTGGAAGCGCAATACCTAAACACTAACTTTGAGCAGGCAACGCTACTGGCGGAAATAGTCCTGCAAAATACTAGCAATTTACTCGACCAAATGAAGGTTTATGCGCTGAACATCCAGTTCTATATTGCTCAAAACCAAATGAGTCAAGCCCTTGATACGGGTGTGCAAGTGTTGGAAATGTTGGGTGTTTCTTTATCACAAACACCGAGTGAAGGGGGTGCAATTCCTCAGTTGCCCAGACTTGAGGATTTAGACGATTTTCCTATTATGACAGACCCCTATAAATTAGCGGCTCTGCGTCTCCTTATGAATCTTGCACCTGCGGCTTATATGAGCAACAATCCGATTTTTTGGCCGATTCTTTTAACGCAGGTTAATTTGTGTATTGAATACGGTCATTCAGCACTATCCGCTTTTGCCTATGCTCTTTATGGCGTGTATTTATCGGGTGTGGGAGATATCGATTCAGCTTATCACTCTGGACAGCTAGGTTTAAGGTTGCTATCTCAATTTAATGCTAGAGAACTAAAAGCAAAAATATACGGTTTATTTTATCCTCATGCCAGTGTCTGGAAAGAGCATTTTAGGGTAACTTTATCGCCCTTACAAGAGGCAATTCAAAGTGCGCTAGAAACCGGAGATATAACTTGGGCTGGCTATAATACCTTTTACTATTGTGACCATTTGTTGTTTAGTGGGGAATCCCTAGAATTGGTTGCCGAGAAACAGGCTCAATATTATGACTGTTTACTGAAGCGCAAACAAACCTTAGAAAGCGATTACCTTAATGCTTGGCGGCGAATGGTATTAAAACTTACTAATAAAGCTGAAGAAAAATACAGTGTGAATGACGAGATGGTAACTGACGAAGAAAACCTGCAACGTTTGCTTGCCATCCAAAATCATATGTGTATTTTTGCCACTTATCTTGCCAATACAATCCTATTTTATTTTTCTAAAGATTATACTCAGTCTATTAAAAATGCCTTGGCAGCGAAAGCCCATGCAGGTGGTGTGCTAGGGATGATGATTAATGGTCAACACAATTTTTACTATTCTCTAGCTCTATTAGCGCAAGCCTCCAAATGTTCAGGAAGTGAGCAAAAAAAAGCTATTTTTGAAGTAGTTTCTAATCAGGAAATCATGAAAAAATGGGCAATTCATGCGCCTGAAAACTATCAGCATAAGTATGACTTGATAGAAGCGGAAAAGGCACGGATTTTGGGGCAACTTTTAGAAGCAATGGAATTATACGATCGCGCGATTGTAGGAGCCAAAAAACAAGGATTTATCCAAGAAGAAGCACTTGCCTCAGAACTAGCTGCCGAGTTCTATTTTTTGCGGGGTCGGGACAAGATTGCGACAGACTATCTAACTCAAGCTTACTATGCCTACGTCCAGTGGGGAGCAACTGTCAAAATCAAAGAATTGGAAGTCAGATATCCTCACATTTTCTCCCAAAAACCGCAACGAAAATCCCCAAGTCTAGAGATGAATCGAACCATTACTTCTACGACTCAAGGAAGTTCCGGAATTCTAGATTTGACCGCTGTCATGAAAGCTTCTCAAGCTCTCTCTGGGGAAATTGTCTTGGATAAGCTGCTGACCAAGTTAATGAAAATAGTCTTGGAAAATGCTGGAGCAGAAACCGGATTTTTGATTTTAGAAAATTCAGGACAGTTACTCATTGAGGCCTTCGGTGGAGGTGACAAACATGAGATAAGAGTTCAGCTCTCGGTTCCTGTAGAAACGAGTCATCAGCTACCGATATCTATTATCAATTATGTACAGCGAACTCAGGAAAATATTGTCCTAAACGATGCCACCCATGAGGGAGCCTTTACAACCGATGACTATATTATTCGTCAAAAACCTAAATCGGTTTTATGTACGCCCATTGTAAATCAAGGCAAACTGATTGGTCTTCTTTACCTAGAAAATAACCTCACGACGGGTGCCTTTACACCAGAGCGGTTGGAAGTTTTACAACTCTTATCCTCCCAATCCGCCATTTCCATTGAAAATGCACGTCTCTATAACGATTTAGAAGCAGCCAATGCTAGATTGAAACGCTCCCATGAGCAATTAGAGGAGTATAGCCGGACACTGGAAGCGAAAGTAGAAGAGCGAACCCAACAGTTGCAAGAAAAGAACATAAACTTGAAACAGGAGGTTCACGATCGCAAACGCGCTGAAGAAGCCGCCGATGCTGCTAACCGTGCTAAGAGTGAATTTTTGGCTAATATGAGCCATGAACTCCGTACTCCACTCAATGGCATTTTAGGTTATACCCAAATCTTTAAGAAAGATAAAAATTTGAGCGATCGCCAAAAAAATGGTATTGACATCATTCACCAGTGCGGCGAACACCTGCTGACGCTGATTAACGATATTTTAGACCTTTCCAAAATCGAAGCTAGAAAAATGGAACTTTCCCTCCAAGCGTTTCATTTCTCAGAATTTCTTAATGGTATTTTGGAAATTTGTCGTTTACGTGCCGAACAAAAAGGTCTTGCACTGATTTACAAAACCCTTTCTCCCCTACCAAAAGTCATCTACGCTGATGAAAAACGCTTGCGGCAAATTTTGATTAACTTACTTAGCAATGCGGTCAAGTTTACAAAAAAAGGAAGTATAACGTTAAAAGTAGGGTATCAGGAGGGTAAATTCCGGTTTCAAGTGGAAGATACAGGTGTAGGTATTGCACCGGAGCAACTAGAAGAAATATTTTTGCCATTTCAACAGGTAGGTGAAACAAGCCGCAACACAGAAGGAACAGGATTGGGATTAGCCATTAGCCGTCAGTTAGCCCGAATGATGGGTGGCGAAATCAAGGTACAAAGTAGCTTAGGCAAAGGGAGCGTTTTTTGCGTCGATTTAGATTTGCCTGAAGTTTCCTTAGAAACGGGTGTTACCGACAGGGTAGAAAAAGGCAATATCATTGGTTTTAGAGGCACTAAGCGAAAAATTCTGGTAGTAGATGACAAGTGGGCAAATCGCTCTGTCCTGGTCAACTTATTAGAGCCTTTAGGGTTTGAACTTCTGGAAGCGACGGATGGCTTAGATGGCCTAAATAAAGCCAGTGAATTTAAACCCGACGTGATTTTGATGGACTTGGTTATGACCGTCATGGACGGCTTTGAAGCGACCCGTCGCCTGCGGCAATTACCAGAGTTTAAGGACGTAGTGGTCATTGCTATCTCAGCCAGCGTTTTTGATTTTGATAAACGGCAAAGTCGAGAAGTTGGTTGTGATGATTTTCTCCCCAAACCAGTCCGGGAAGCGGAATTATTAGAAAAATTACGAAGTTACTTAGAATTGGAATGGGTGTATGAGAAGCAGGAAAGCAGGGAACCTGTCAAAACTCAAGATTCACAAAACACAATTCAGGACTCATTGGTAGTTCCGCCGCCGGAAGAAATGGCTGTCTTATGGGATATGGCCATGAGGGGCAACCTTAGAGGTATTGCCGAGCGAGCCACTAGATTAGAGGAGCAATCTGGAGCAATGCTACCCTTTGCTACTCATCTACGTCAACTCGCTCAAGCCTTTAAAGGGAAACAAATTCTGGAATTTCTCAAACGATATTAAAAAGCATTAATGAGTGTTGTAATTCCTCAAAAGGGTGTCATCTTAATCATTGATGACGCTTCCATCTATTGATAGTGATAGGTGCTGTTCGATTCTGTCTAACAGGGAGAGAACTATGGCTAATGAGGTGAAAACGGGCAAACCGGAAGACTGCTTGGCTGGCGGTGGGGAGATGGGGGCGTTGATGCGATCGCTCGATTGGTCAAAAACCCTCATCGGCCCAGTGAGTAGTTGGCCCCAGAGCTTGCGTACTGCCGTGAGTATCCTCTTAGCTTCGCGCTTCCCCATGCTGATTCACTGGGGACCAGAGTTAGTCCAGTTCTACAACGATGGCTTCCGTCCCATCCTTGGTGCCAACAAGCATCCTGGCGCATTAGGGCAGCCTGCCTATCCTTGGTGGTCTGAAATCTGGGATCTACTCACTCCTATGTTCGATCGCGTACTAGCAGGCGAGGGCACCTGGTATGAAAACACAGTAGTTTTCCCGAACCGCTACGGATACATTGAGGAAACGTACTTCACGTTCTCCCACAGCCCCATCCGTGACGAGTCAGGTCAAGTCGTCGGCATTTTCCAGGCGGTTACCGAAACGACAGAACGGGTTCTGGATGAACGACGCCTGCGGACACTTCACGACATCGCAAATAATACCTCGACGGCGCAAGTGACCCAAGAGGCTTGTCGAATTGCTGTAGACACCTTAAGCCAGAACAAGCACGATATTCCGTTTGCTCTGCTTTATCTGCTAGATGAGAATCGGACGCAGGCGCATCTAGCAGGAATGGCTGGACTGGAACCGGATACCCCTGCTAGCCCTTTAGTTATTGACTTGAGCGAGGAAGAACCCCCCCTTCCCCCCCTTGGTAAGGGGGGAGTAAACATTCTTCCCCCCCTTGGTAAGGGGGGAGCAAAGACCCTTCTCCCTCTAGATAAGAGGGGGACACAGAGGGGGTGGCCTTTAGCGCGGGTGGCACGCACTGGGCAAACCGAACAAGTAGATCATTTGCTGGCTCACTTTGGTTCATTGCCTGGTGGGCCTTGGCCAGAATCGCCTTCTATAGCTTTAGTTCTGCCAGTGGCACAGCCCGGTGTCACACTACCTACTGCTCTTTTAGTCGTCGGCGTTAGCCCCAGACTTGCACTAAATGAGTCCTATCGTCGTTTCTTTACGCTGGTTGCAGGGCAGGTGGCAACTGCGATCGCCAATACTCGTGCCCTCGAACAGGAACGAAAACGTGCTGAAGCCTTAGCGGAACTCGACCGCGCTAAGAGCCAATTCCTCGCGAACATGAGCCACGAACTCCGGACTCCACTCAATGGGATTTTAGGTTACACCCAAATCCTGAAAAAAAGTAAAACGTTAAGCGACCACCAACAAAATGGTCTTGCTATCATTCATCAGTGCGGCGAACACCTACTCAACCTAATCAATGATATTTTAGACATCTCGAAAATCGAAGCTAGGAAAATGGAACTTTACCCAAAAAATATTCATTTTCCTGAGTTTCTTGAAGGCATTGCGGAAATTTGTCGGATTCGGGCAGAACAAAAGGGAATTGAGTTGATTTATGAAACTCTGACTCCCATTCCTAATGCTATCCGAGCTGATGAGAAGCGGTTACGGCAAGTTTTGATTAACTTACTTGGCAATGCCGTGAAGTTTACCGAAACAGGGTTTATAACGTTTAAAGTAGGCTACCAGCAGGAGAAATTCCGGTTTCAGGTGGAAGATAGCGGCATTGGCATTGCACAAGAGGAATTAGAAGAAATATTTTTGCCATTCCAGCAGGCGGGCGAGAAAAGTCGCGAAACTGAAGGAACGGGATTGGGATTGACCATCAGCCGTCAATTAGTTGAGTTGATGGGGGGTGAACTGAAGGTAAAGAGTAGTTTAGGTAAAGGCAGCATTTTCTGGTTTGATTTAGATTTGCCAGAGGTTGAGGATTGTGTTGAGGCGGGCAACGATTGGGCACGCTATATTATTGGTCTAAAAGGCGACAAACGGAAAGTTTTAGTCGTAGACGATAAGTGGGCAAATCGTTCTGTCCTCATCAATCTCCTAGAGCCAATTGGGTTTGAAGTTGTTGAAGCAATCAATGGCTTAGACGCTCTGAACAAAGCCCAGGAGTTTAAGCCCGATATAATATTTATGGACTTGGTGATGCCCGTGATGGACGGCTTTGAAGCCACCCGTCGCTTAAGGGCATCATCAGACTTATCCCATATAGTGGTGATTGCCATCTCGGCTAGCGTTTTTGATTTCAATCAGCAGCAGACTCGGGAAGTCGGTTGTGACGGTTTTGTTCCTAAGCCATTCCGGGAAGCCGATCTTTTAGAGAAATTACGAGTTCACTTAGGACTGGAATGGGTTTATGACCAGGCAATCATAACCAAAGGTATAGGCTCTGGGCAAGGGCAACAATTAGGGAAAGACTTTATCATGGCTCCGC
This sequence comes from Cyanobacteriota bacterium, assembly GCA_040756535.1. Taxonomy (GTDB): domain Bacteria; phylum Cyanobacteriota; class Cyanobacteriia; order Cyanobacteriales; family Coleofasciculaceae; genus JBFLZA01. Next base: position 1,893 of record JBFLZA010000170.1, on the reverse strand, counting down.
CAGCAGAAGAACTCGCTCTTTTGCTCGATCTAGCAATGAGAGGCAACCTCAAAGGCATTGCAGAGCGAGCAGTAAAATTAGAGGAGTTGGATCAGCAATGGGTACCCTTTGCCACCCATATACGTCAACTTGCAAAAGGCTTTAAAGGGAAACAAATCCTGGAGTTTCTCAAACAATATTAAGAGGTTTTTATGAGCGTTAATATTACTGAGAGCAGTGTCATCTTAATTGTGGATGACACTCCCACCAATTTAGAGGTGCTGTTCGATTTTTTAGGCGATGCTGGATTTACAGTCTTAATTGCTGAAGATGGCGAAAGTGCGATCGACAGAGCGGAATATGCCCCGCCCGACTTGATTTTGTTGGATGTAATCATGCCGGGAATAGACGGATTTGAAACGTGCCGCCGTCTGAAAGTGAAGGAATCAACAAAAGATATCCCGATCATTTTCATGACCGCACTTTCCGAAACCGTAGATAAGGTTAAAGGATTGAATCTCGGTGCGGTAGATTACGTCACTAAGCCACTTCAACATGAAGAAGTTTTAGCTCGCATCAAGCTCCATTTGCGCCTTCGCAACCTAACTAAGACACTTCAAGAGCAAAATCTGCGCTTGGAAACGGAAATTTCTGAGCGCAAGCGGGTAGATGAGGCACTCCGGCACCATACCGCTGAATTAGCAGAATGGAAAAATCGCTATGAAGCTGTGATTCAAGCGAGTGGTCAAATTCTCTATAACTGGGATTCTCATACCAATAATCTCATCTATGAGGGTGACCTAAAGCGGATATTAGGCTACTCCCAAGAGGAGATGTCAGGCGGTTTGAACCGTTGGATTGAGTTGGTTCACCCTGAGGAACGTACATTATTTAATCAAGAAATCAACCGCGTTTTATCAACGAAAGAACCATTTCATCTGCAATTTCGTGTCTGTCGAAAAGATGGCACTTACATCACCGTTGAGGACAATGGGTACTTTTTTTTAGACAGTGCAGGCAATAATGCTCACATGGTTGGCTTCGTCGTTGATATCAGCAACCGCAAGCGAGCAGAAAGCCTGGTAAGCAGGCAAACACAACTGCTGGAAATGATAGCGACTGGAGCATCGCTGCCGGATGTACTCGATCGCTTGACCCGAATGATAGAAGACCATTCCAGTGGAATGCTCTGCTCGATTTTACTACTCGATCACAATGGCATCAATCTGCGACATGGTGCAGCGCCCAGCCTTCCAGAAACCTACATCTCGGCGATTGACGGAATAGCGATTGGTCCCAATCAAGGCTCTTGCGGTACAGCAGCCTCTCTGGGTAAACCGATCATTGTTTCCGATATTGCCACCGATCCGTTGTGGACAGATTGCCGCGAACTAGCCTTGAGCCACAAACTAGGAGCTTGCTGGTCTACACCCATTTTATCTAGCAACGGCAGTGTCTTGGGCACGTTTGCTATGTATTACCATCAACCCAAGAGTCCTAGTTCGCAAGACTTACAACTGCTCTCCATAGCAACGCACCTAGCCGGAATTGCGATCGAACGCCAGCGAGCAGAAGAGGAGCGATCGCAAGCGTTTATAGCACTACAGCAAAGTGAAGCTCGGTTTAGGCGATTGGTTGAATCCAATATCATTGGCATTATTTTGGCAGACTTGAGGGGCAAAATTACAGAAGCCAATGATGCCTTTCTCCAGATGGTGGGTTACACCAGAAAAGAACTGCGATCGGGAATTTTGCATTGGAATGAAATGACTCCAGCAGAATATCGTCAATTGGATGAAGCGGCAAATACAGAATTAATCAGTTCTGGAGTTTGCACTCTCTTCGAGAAGGAATTCACGCGCAAAGATGGTAGTCGCGTTCCTGTGATGGTTGGAGGGGCGCTTCTGGAGGAAT
>JBFLZA010000169.1:0-14250 GCA_040756535.1 Cyanobacteriota bacterium | reverse complement strand
GTTAAAACTGCTTCAAGCCGTTGTAGGGCTTTCCTAAACTTCTGCTGATGGTAAAAAAATAATCCTTCTTCAAAAATAGCTTTTGTCTCTAACTTGCTCTGTTTAACGGCAGGTTCATCGCCATCAAATACCTCAAAAACTGCCACAGCCTTTGATTTTCCCTTCACTGTAACCCGATCAATGAAGCGAATATTATACTCCGTTGGATTTTGCAACCGGGCAAAGGTATGGTGAGAGATTAACAACGAAACACCGTAAGTTTTTGTCAAATCTTCGAGGCGGGACGCTAAATTGACTGCATCGCTAATTACCGTACTCTCCATCCGGTTTTTTCCTCCCACTGTACCTAGCATTAAAGAACCCGTATTAATACCAATACCAATTTGGATGGGCATATAACCAGATTTGAAGCGATGTTGATTATATTCCGTCAACCGCTGCATCATGGCAGTTCCAGCTTTAACGGCATCATCTGCATTACCGCCAAACAAAGCCATAATGGCATCGCCAATATATTTATCAATAAATCCCTGGTTTTCAGTAATTGCTGGCTCCATGCGTGAGAGATAAGAATTGATAAATTGGAAATTTTCCTGAGGAGTCATGCTTTCCGAAAGGGTAGTAAAATCCCGAATATCGGAAAAAAGGATTGACATTTCCTGCTGTACTTGGTCGCCTAATTCAACATCAACAAGACTTTTATGACCTAGAATTGATAAGAATTCATTAGGAACAAAACGTCTAGCAGCAGAAGTTAGGTTTAATTCAGTTTCTAAGGCAATTTCTAAATTACAATTGAGTTCAAAAAGTTCTTCAATAAACTTTTTTCGGTCTGCTTCTGCATTTTTCCGTTCTGTAATATCTTGAAAGGCTGCGATCGCGTAGGTAATATTCCCTTTAGCATCATAAATTGGAGTTGCCCAAACCTCTAAGGGGATAATCTTATCTTCCTGCTGAATTTCAATATCATCTGCCGTTACACTTTCCCCCCGCAACGCTCGCGCAAAGGGTAAATTTTCTTGGGGATAAAATTGTTTCGTACCCGCCACATAAGTCTGATAAATATCTGTTATTCGCTCAAATGAAGCAGATAAAATAGTGGCTTGACCCAGTAATTGCTGTGACCTCTGATTAGCATAATAAAGTTGACCTTGTGCATCAAGTACGGCTACACCTACTGGCATAGCTTCTAAAAACTGTGTCAAACGACTTTCGTTTTCATGAAGTTGGGCAATCAGCTTGGTCTGTTCATGATTGAATTGTTCCAACGTTTGATTCATTCGCTGAAGTTGAATATTTTGTTCGGTTAATTTTTTATCCTGAAGATAACTATTAATAGCCTCTTTTACTGTCAGGCTCATATCTTCTACTTGCCAAGGCTTAGCAATATAACGATATAATTTGGCATTATTAATTGCATTAGCCACAGCCTCTAAATCGGCTTGACCAGTCAGCATTATTTTTAGCGTTTTGGGCGAAATTATATGAATTCGACTCAGCAATTCATCCCCTTTAATACCAGGCATGAGGTAATCGGAAATCACCAAAGCGATTTCGTACCCATTCGCTAGCAACTCTTCAAGTAAATCTAAAGCCTCTTCACCGCCTTCTGCTGTCTCAATCAGATATTCATTTCCTATTGATTTTCTGAGCTGAATTTTTAAACTATCAAGAATTGTCGGTTCGTCATCAATGCATATAATTACAGGTTTATTCATAATTTGAATTAACAACTTGAAAGAAGGGGCAGAAATACAGTAAATGTAGTTTTTCCGGGAACAGAGTCTACCTGAATTTGACCTTCGTGCTTTTCCACAATCTGCTTAACAATATTTAATCCTAAGCCACTCCCCTCCCCAGTGGGTTTAGTTGTAAAAAATGGCTCAAATATTTTCTCCTGAATTTCCTCAGGAATACCTGTACCAGTATCGGTGATACTAATCGATACCGTTGTATTTTGTCGTTTAACATCAACGGTTAAAGTGCCATTATTGTCCATTGCTTGTAAGGCATTATGAACCAGATTTGTCCAAACTTGATTTAGCTCATCCGGATAGCACAGGATAGAAGGTAAGCCTGTCTCATAGTTCCTAATCACTTCTACTCCTTGTTTGAACTGGTTGTAATAAAGAGTTAGTATTGTTTCAATTCCTTCAATAATGTTTGCTTCTATTTTTTCTCCTTTAGAGTTATAACGAGCATAGCTTTTTAAAGCGTAAACAACTTTGGCGGCTCGATTGGTTGCTGTGGTGATAGTCTGCGTACTTTTTTGTAAACTGACAAATTGATAAGCGACATTTAAAATTTTCTGACTTTCTAGGTCTTGTAAAAAAGGTAAAAATGTTTCAAGGTGCTCATAAATACCCATATCAACAAGAGTATCTGCAATCAGGTCAGCATCCGCAATATCGTAGGAGTCGATTTGGCGAGTCAAACCCCGTTTAATTTGGCGCTTCTCTTTACTAGATAAATGATTATTGTTTTGCTGAGAGTGTTGTAGTAATAAAAAAAAGTACTGCTGATGCTCAGGGGACAGTTGCTGAAAGAATTTGGGTAATTGTGATAAATTTTTACTTAAAAAACTGTCAATATTGTCTATTGAGGAGCGAATCGCTCCTAAGGGCGTATTGATTTCATGACCTATGCCTGCAATAAGCTGACCCAATAATGCCATTTTTTCAGATTGAATTAACTGATTTTGTGTAGCTTTTAACTGTTGTAAAGTTTCTAATAATTCTTCATTTTTTTCTCGGAGGCTTTTTTGGAGGAAGTTTATAGCTAAATGAGTTTTAATCCGAACCAAAACTTCTTCTACCTGAAAGGGTTTGGTGATATAGTCTACTCCACCTACCGCAAAAGCATTGACCTTATCCAGTACATCATTGATAGCACTCAAAAAAATAACCGGAATATCCTTGGTTCGTTCATCTGATTTGAGCTGAGAGCAAACTTCATATCCATCCATATCCGGCATAATGATGTCTAGTAAAATTAAATCAGGAGGAAGGTTTCGGGCAGCAGATAGGGCTAAGTTTCCATTGGGAGCAGGTCGAACCTTATATCCATTTTTTGTTAAAATATCTACCAATAACCGGAGATTGGCAGGAGTATCATCAACAACTAAAATATTTCCTAATCTAGAATTGTTGGAAGTAGTAATCATCTTAAGAACTTGATTCTCCCCTATCTTGAATTAAGTTTAAAATTTTGTCATATTCAAAATTATCAATACATTGCTTGAGATTATTTGCTAGTGTGGCATTCTCTATTTGAATTTCCTCAATAAGTGTGGTAATACCGTCCAAATCAATATTGACGATCGCTTGTTTCAAGCTAGCGATCCATTCCATCGGTAGTGCCTGAAAGTCAGCAGGAGTCAGCTTAGAGGAGGTATCAGATTGTTCACCTTGTGTAGGAGTTTGGCTTTCAGAGACGTAACGCACCCCAATATGTTTGCTCATTGCTGCCAAGATATCTTCCTCACGAAACGGCTTTCGTAGAAAATCATCACACCCAGCCGAGAGTACCACCGCCCTTTCCTCCTCGAAAACACTAGCCGTTAGGGCAATGATTACAGTAGTTTGCCCTTTGGTTGTAGTTTTGATGTGTTGGGTTGCTTCGTAACCATCCATGATGGGCATCCGCATATCCATCCAGATTAAATGCGGTTCCCACATTTCCCAAACCGAAATTGCTTCTTTGCCATTACTCGCTTCCTTCAGTTCAAAACCCAAAGGATTAAGCAGTTTAATCAACAATTGACGGTTGATCGATTTGTCGTCAACAATCAGGATGCGGTAGCGAGGTTGATTGAGTTCTAGAGCAATCACTCGACTTGTTGGTTGTTTGCGTTCAATCTCATTGGCATCAACTCCACTCACTTGAATGTCAAACGTGAACGTGGTGCCGCGTCCTACTTGAGAACGAACCGTGATGTCACCCCCCATCAGTTGCACAAATTTGTGAGCAATCGACAACCCCAAACCTGTTCCTTCTTGTGCCTCTTTGCCTGTTTTCGTTTGGACAAATGCTTCAAAGAGGCTATCGAGTTCCTCTGGTGCAATGCCGGAACCGGTATCAGATACCTCGAAATAAAGGGACAACGGAGAGGAAGGGGCTTTGGGAAAGGTTTGTTGCGAGATATCGGTAAACTCTCTTCCTTGCCCCCCTTGTCCCCCTTGTCCCCCTTGTCCTCCTTGTCCTTCTTGTCCTGAAAGAAGTCCCACTCTTACCGAAACACCTCCTTCAGACGTAAACTTCAGCGCATTATTCAGCAGATTAATCAAAACTTGGCGTAACTTGACTTCATCGGTGCGTATATAGCGAGGAACATCGGGGGTGCACTCAAAAACTAACTGCAATCCTTTGTCTACAGCCTTAATCTGAAACATATCTTCCACATCATCCAGCAGGCGATACAGATCAAAATTCTTTTCGTTTAGGGTGATGCGTGCTGCTTCAATTTTCGATACATCTAACACTTGGTTAATGAGCGTAAGCAGGTGTTCTCCACTGCGGATAATAATGCCGACATTTTCCAAATGTTCTGACGAAAGGCTTTGACTCTTCATCATCAGTTGGGAAAAGCCAAGAATAGCATTGAGTGGCGTTCGGAGTTCGTGACTCATGTTAGCGATGAAGGTGCTTTTAGCCTGGTTGGCCACCTCGGCTTTTTCTTTGGCTACCGCTAATTGAGCTGTGCGTTCCGCCACTTTTTGCTCTAACGTTGCAAACGACTCTTGCAGTTGCCGTGCCATGCTGTTGAAGGACTTGGCTAGTTGCCCCAATTCATCGGAACGTTCTATTTCTAGAGTCTTATTCCATTCCCCTTTCGCAATTTCTTTAGCGGCGGTGTGTAAGCGCAAAATAGGCTTGGTTACCCAACCAGCAGTAAGAATGCCAACGATTGTAGCTAAAACTAAAGCTGCCATACACAACAAGATAGTTGTCTGAGTATTGGCATGAATTTGCTCCATAAAGTCGGCTTCAGGCACCACTACCACAATCAACCAGTCAATGCCGCGACTGTCTTTGAGTGGCGTTACTTGGAGAAACTGCCGCTTCCCCTCAATCGTAAAGGTGAATTGTTGATTGGTGTTGAGTTCAGCTAAGTTACTAAAGCGCTGATTCAGATACTCCGCCGTAGCGCGAATTAAGGGTACACGGCTGTTTACAGCCTGAAGTCGTTGTTTGATGTTGCCTTCTTGATCTCGAAGAAATGGTTCTTCCTCCGTTGAAGATGCGACAATCAGCCCAGAGCGTTCCATGATAAACGTCTGTCCCGATTTACCAATGTTCAGACGCTTCAGGAACTCGCTGATATGAGAAAGAACGAAATCAACTCCTACTACCCCACGCAGCTTATCGTCCTGATTATAAATAGGTTGGGCGAGAGTCACTTTCAGTCTCGGCTCTTTAAAATCGATATAAATTTTACTCCAGGCTGGTTTACCCGCCTGTACCGCATCTTGATACCAGGGTCGAATTCTGGGATCGTAAAGATTGCCGATTTGTAGTAAGGCGGTGGGGTTTCCTTGATTGTCAGGAGCAAAGCTGTAGAATTTTCCAGCAGTGGATTGATCGACTCGACTAATTTGCCAGGTGTTATCGTCTTGAAATCCCAAGCCAGTGAATTCTCCTCGGACACTGCCAAAATAGATGGCGGACACATTTACTGAATCAAACAACTGCTTTTGTGTCCAGAAATGACGAGTTAAGTTAGCTGTGTTTTGTAAATTCAACTGGTTTAACCGGATGGCATCGGCATTAATTTGAGCGAGGACGCGGGGAACCTCTAGGTAATGGTTGAGCCTTTGCTGGATGCGATCGCTAATTTCACGCTGTAACTGAGTGGCGAGATTGTTAACCGCTTTTTGCCCATTTCTAAAGGAAAGATATCCCACCAGTCCTACTGTCAAAAAGATTTGTAATACAAAAGGGACAATGAGAACGGTTCGTAGGGGAACCTTTCCAGATACTCTAGTTAATAGGGAGTTTAGCAGGATGATAGACACAGAAGGGATTATTCTTTTCTTGCTCGTTAATTTTTTCTCAACTTATTTGTAGCCGAATAAACATTGTAAAATTTTTCCATATTCCTCAAAGTGCTTCTGCAAGTTGGTTTCGGTTCCGAAACAGTAGAAATTGTTACCTTAGGGTTTTCAGTAAAGTTACTTTGAGAATTTACACCCCTACCGACTTTTACTTACTAATTTTCATTAAATTTCTCTATGAAAGCTATTAATAGTAGATGACGCATTCTCAGGCTTGGATTCATATTTTATTCGTAATACTTGTATGCTTCTGGTAATACACCTATTGTTATTGCTCTTTACACCCTGGAATGTCTGAGTCGTTTGTTAAACAGAGACAAAATCCGACCAGTTATGTGGAAGTTCTCAGTTATAAATAAAAATTATCTTTAGAAAGATAGAAAAATCATGAAAAACTGAATTAATAGCGATAAATCGTTCTAAATACATGGGCGAGATAGCGGCATTTCTTGTTATTTGAGAAGATTTAAAGTCTTTGAATGGGTCAAAAATGATGCGGCAATTTGACCCAATTTTGATCAAATTTATTACATATAGCCTGATGGCAGAAGTAAGCCTAGTAAGCTTTTTACCCTTTTCAGATTAGGGAAAGGGCTAATTTTATCAAGAGGAACCATGAAAGTTTTGGAACATGGCGGCTTGAATTAACACTCGTTCAACAACACTAGAGGTTTCGTTATAAGATAAATGGCTGTAGACAAAATCAGGTCTGTGCAGGAGAAGAACGTAAGTGCTAACACTTGGCGTCAATATTGACCACGTCGCCACGATTCGGCAAGCACGGCGAACAGTGGAACCCGACCCGGTGGCAGCAGCCGTGTTGGCAGAACTGGCTGGGGCTGATGGTATTACCGTGCATCTACGAGAAGATCGGCGTCACATTCAGGATCGGGATGTCTATGTGTTGCGACAGTCGGTGCGGACTCACTTGAACTTGGAAATGGCAGCTACTGATGAAATGGTAGCGATCGCACTGGAGATCAAACCCGATTACGTCACGCTCGTACCCGAAAGGCGGGAAGAAGTGACAACGGAAGGAGGACTAGATGTCGCAGGCCAACAACAGCGCATGAGTGAGATAGTCAGCCAATTGCAAGGTGCTGGCATTCCCGTTAGCCTATTTATTGACGCTGACTCCGCCCAAATCGATGCCGCAGCTAAAATGAAAGCCAAATTTATTGAACTGCATACGGGGCGCTATGCCGAAGCCTCAGATGAGGTGAGTCGGAAACAAGAACTAGAGGTGTTAGCCACAGGATGCGAACAAGCGATCGCTTCCGGTTTGCGAGTTAATGCGGGTCATGGTCTAACCTATTGGAATGTCTACCCAGTTGCTTGCCTCAACGGTATGGAAGAACTCAATATTGGTCATAGCATTATTTCTCGTGCCGTTATGGTCGGGATGGAACGGGCGGTTAGGGAAATGAAGCAAGCAATGCGAGGAGAATTATGAAGGTTGAAGGTGAGAAAGTTGAAGGTTAACCCATGCCTAATCACTAATAATTAATGCTTAAATGGAAGCCAGTAGTTAACAACAAACAACTTTAAAAAGATGAAAACTTATTACTACGTTTTGGCCAGTCAACGCTTTCTCTTAGAAGAAGAACCCCTGGAGGAAGTCCTCAGGGAGCGTATCCGGAATTACCATGAAAATGAAAAAGAAATTGACTTTTGGTTGGTCAAACAGCCTGCTTTCTTAGAAGCTCCTCAGATGGCGCAGGTTAAGCAAGAATGCCCCCAACCCTCGGCGGCGGTCATCTCTACTGACCGTCAGTTCATTACCTGGTTAAAGCTACGTTTAGAGTTTGTCAAAACTGGAGAATTTCAAGCCCCCTCAGAGGAAATTCCCGACCCTCTAGCCTCTTTGACATCCGTATCTTAAACGGGTGCGATCGCATAAACCCCCTCGGTTTGCATATTTGAACAGGCGCGATCGAACAGAGCGCGATTCAAGTCCTAAATCTGTAGGATTCAAACATCCATGCTAGAGCCAGCTCATACAGTTAGAATCTTCCAAAAACAGCCCGATCCGAAAACCTTTTTATCGGGTCAAACCCTGTTTGAGGACGGTAAACCTGGTGATTTTATGTACGGCATCCTAGAAGGAGAGGTTGACTTATTAGTAAATGGCAAGGTTGTAGAGACGCTGAAAGCGGGTGAAGTTTTCGGTACAGGGGCACTTGTTGGGGTGGATAGAAGAACCTACACTGCTGTTGCCAAGACGGACTGCACAGTAGCTTTCCTCGATCAACAACGGTTTCTCTTTGCCGTACAGGAAACCCCTATGTTCGCCCTCGCAGTAATGAAAACTTACTCGGAGCGTCTCACTCGCTTGGCAATGTCGATCTGATCTAATAAGCTGTCGCGCTTACAACTTGTATTTCGTGAGGAAAGGGGCAAGGGGAAAAGATCAACCCATTAAACCTTTCACGTTTTTCTTTTTCCCGCAAGTCCCTCACCGGAAAATGTGCAAATTATAGGCGCAACAGCTTACCCTTTCCCATCCCATAACCCCAAGTTATTATTTTTAGTGCCAGTGAAAAATATAGCTTTCCTCCGAGCGAGTTCGATTCTACTAGCACTAGCGAGTTGTTCTGGTGTCGCTGACTTAGCGCTGGCTCAAACCCCTATCTCTACTTGCCAACCGCCTCAGCAGAACGAGTATCTTTTATTAGTACCCACTCCCACCAAAGAAAGTCAGCAACAGCTACAACAAACTTTGCCGACAAATACTCGCTCTACGGTTTGCCGATATCAAGACGATACAGTGACGCGTATTGGAGGTTTCAGGCGTATTGAGGATGCCAATGATTGGGTTCGCTACGTCAAAGAGATTGTGGGATTATCAGCCTATGTGGTGCAACCAACAGCCATCGCAGTCGCCACAGCGCCATCAACCAATATTCCAGCCTTTAACCCTAAACCTCTAGGTGAGGGGTATGCAGTGTTGGTGGATTTCTTCAACAAGCCTGAGGTCGCTGCTCAACTTCGGCAAATACTGGGTAACGATGTGGGATTGGTTTCTTTTGGAAAACGTCCCTACTTACTAGCAATGTACACAACCAGCGAAGGTAAGGCTAACTCAACCCTGCGACAGTTGAGCGATCGCGGATTCTGGAGCATGATGGTTGATAGCCGCCGAGTCACCCTACTTAAGCCTGTGGTGAGTTTTTAGCGTAAATTTTAATAAGGATGTGATAATCCTCACTGTTATCTTAAGATTTTTTTTATAAACTGAGAGAGTAGCACAATTCTCAGTCAAGGGCGAATATGCTTACTGCTTCCAAAAACATCCTACAAGAAGAATGGGTGCAACACTGGCTCGATAAGCTAACTCCAAAACAAAAATCATTAGTCATAGAAGTTTTGGAGGATGACAACAAGCGTCGGAAACCGACTCAAGCGGCTATTGCTCAGGTCGATGCTGTACTGACTCAGTGTGAGCCAAAAATGCCTATCTCTATACTCACAGCCTACGGCTCGAACTTTTCCCAAGCCGTGAGTTCCGTAAATTAAGTCTCCAAGAATGCCAGTTCTACCCAGTTAATTGAGTTATGCCACTCATTCTGTCCTAGGGTGGGCATTGAACACCCTAATTTAACTGTGGTATTTAGATTTCTTAGGCGTTGTTAAGATTTGAACCAGGATAACCAAGCCTGCCAATTTTGTACCAACTGAGCCAATTCGGAGTACCCAGCTGAAGCGGGATGATAACTATCATTAGCCGCCACCTCATGCAGCCAAATTTTTGAGGTTGATAGAGGCTTGAAAATATCTAAGTAGGGTATATTTAACTGGCTACAAACTAAAGCAAATTGTTGAGATAATTCAGCATTTCTAGAATTTTGTTCAATTTCAACGAGCGGTGGTAGCCCTACCATTAGAACGGGGAAAACTTGTTGAGCTAGAGAGAGAATATTGTAGGCATTATCAATTGATTGGTCTAATTCAACACGGGTTTTACCGTTTTCGAGAGTGGTGTCATTGGTACCAAAAGAAAAAATAACTCTCCCATCTTCGTCTTCCGGTAATCGACGAAACACTTCATCTTGCCAACGAACAGCAATATCGCTACTCGTTTCCCGCCGTACTCCCAAGTTGTAATAAGTAATGTCATGCCCTTGTTGGCAAGCCTGTACGCAGATTCGCCCTGTCCACCCCAGGCATTCAGGGTCGCCCGTTCCGTTGACAAAGGAGTCGCCTACAAAGCAAATACGCAGTGTTTTCATCCATCAGTTGAGTAATGAGCGTAAGGAAGTTAACTCTTCCAAGCCCCGACCAAGGGCAAACTAGGTCGGGGCCATTGACTAATGAGGATACGCCGGAGCGGCTAAATAAGAAATGGCGATACCTAGGGCTAACCCAACAAGAACCTGAAAAGGCGTATGTCCGAGTAATTCTTTAAGGCGGTCTTCGTTGAACTGTTTACCCTCACTGAATAACTCATCAATGATTTGGTTGAGGATGCGAGCTTGCTTACCGGCAGCTTGACGAACACCAGCCGCATCGTACATGACAATAACAGCAAAAATGGCAGCGATCGCAAAATCGGGAGAAGACCATCCCATTGTTTGCCCCACACCGGCTGCCAGAGCAGCGACAAATGCCGAGTGAGCACTGGGCATACCGCCAGTCGTCACGAGAACGCGGATATTGAATTTACGATTTTTGGTCAGCTCAAATAGAAGCTTAGAAAGTTGTGCAACCAAACAAGCAATAATCGCAACCAGCAGTACCTGGTTGTTTAGAATGTCGCCAAAGTCCTGCATAAGGTTTTACGTGAAATGGGTTAAGAGGGTGTTGGTTAACATAATTCGTAATTAGAAATTCTTAATTCGTAATTAAAGACGGGTTAGAATCCCCAAATTCTACCAGTTGTCTATATTGAGTTGGGGTTTAAATCTCCATCTGAATATCAATTACCAATTACGTAGCTTGCTAACGCGAGAGCGAGTACTACGAATTACGAATTGTTAATAATTAGTAGTTAGTGGGAAGGAATGACGAACCACTAACTACTAACCACTAATGAGTACGCGCTGTAATGAAGTCAGCAAGCGCCAAGAGCGGTAGAGCTTTCTCTCCAAAGGGTTCTAGTTCGGCTTTAGCTGCATCTATCAATTGTTGAGCCTTGGCTTTTGATCCCTCAACCCCCCAAAGGCTGGGATAAGTTGCCTTTTGCGCGACGAGGTCTTTCCCTGCCGTTTTCCCCAGTTCCTCCTGAGTGGCAGTAATATCCAAGATGTCATCAACAATTTGAAAGGCTAAGCCGATATTTTGAGCGTAACGAGACAGCCGCTCCAACTCGTCATCTGTTGCCCCTGCTAAAATTGCCCCACAAACCACACAAGCTTCCAGCAATGCTCCAGTTTTGTGAGTATGAATAAAACTCAGGGTTTCTTCCTGAATATCTGAGCATCCTTCCGATTCTAGGTCAACCACTTGACCCCCAACCAATCCCGATGCTCCCACCGCCCGACCTAACCGAGCAACCACCTGCAACACCCTTTGAGCTGGAACATTCTGAGTTTGAGTCGCTACATACTCAAAGGCATAAGCCAGCAATCCATCTCCCGCCAGAATGGCAATGTCTTCACCATAGACCTTGTGATTCGTCAATTTACCCCGGCGGTAGTCGTCGTTGTCCATTGCCGGTAAATCGTCATGAATCAACGACATCGTGTGAATCATTTCCAGAGCGCAGGCGGTAGGCATTGCCATTTCCAGGGTGCCACCCGCCAGTTCACAGGTAGCAAGGCAAAGAATCGGACGCAAGCGTTTACCCCCAGCTAAAAGGGAATAGCGCATTGCCTCGTAAATCTTTTCGGGATAGGTTAGGGGAAGAGAACAGTCTAGCGCCGTCTCAACTTGAGCCTGCCGTTGCTTGAGGTAGGTTGATAAGTCAAAAGTGAGAGATTCTCCTTTGGGGGCAGGTCGCCCATCCGTCGCTACCATGCCTTAATTCCTTGATTTTTTGTCACTGTTTTAATAATTCTACGAGGCGTTGGGATCGTTATGAATGAGTTCGCGTATAGCTTAGTACAGTATTGTGCAACAACATGGCAACGGTCATCGCACCAACACCACCGGGGACAGGGGTGATGTATTGGGCAACATCCCGGACTGAGTCAAAATCGACATCACCCACAAGACGCGATTTACCGCTCTCATGAGAAATGCGATTAATTCCCACATCAATCACCACTGAGTTCGGTTTGACCATGTCAGCCGTAATCATTTGAGGGCGACCGACGGCGGCAATTAGAATATCAGCATTACGAGTAAGTTCATTAAGATTATGCGATCGCGAATGAGCAATTGTCACCGTTGCATCTGCTTCTAGAAGCATCAGCGCCATCGGCTTACCCACCAAAATACTGCGCCCAACCACAACAGCCTGTTTACCTTTAACCTGAATTTGGTACTCCCGTAACAAACGCATCACCCCGTCTGGTGTGCAACTGCGTAACCCAGGTTCTCCCCGCACTAAACGACCTAGATTAACTGGGTGCAGTCCATCAACATCTTTATCCGGATGAATTTGATGGAGTAACGAAACAGAATCTAAGTGATCTGGTAAGGGAAGCTGGACGAGAATTCCATCCACTCGCTCATCTTGATTGAGAGCGTGAATGGTTTCTTCGAGTTCCGTTTGGGACGTATTCGTTGGGAAATGGCGACCAAAAGAGGCAATTCCTACTGCGGCACAGGCACGCTCTTTACCGCGTACATAGGCAGCGCTAGCAGGATTATCACCGACCATCAGTACCGCTAATCCGGGAGGGCGTCCGATTGTCGAGCTGAGCTGAGCCACCTGTTCGCAGAGTTGAGACTGAATTCGTTGAGCAAGGGCTTTACCATCTAATATGTTGGCGTAGGTCGAGTCCATCGCAATTGTAGGAGCGTTTTATTTGTACTTTGTATCTACTGCTTTAAGCAGGTAGACCATAGACCATACAGTTTCGCAGATTTCGCTCATCGGTTAATAACGATTGAATCTATGTATCGCGTAATCTTTACACGATCTGCTTCTGGAAAACAAGGTTCTTTGAACATAGGGCTATGATGTTCTTAAAAGTTAAGCCGATGCACTCTCAAAAGGCACAAGGCTGCTTCTCCTGGTCGTCCTCATCCACCAAGGCAAGGCACAAGTCAATTGTGTCGTTTTATTTATTGCCTTTGTACATTTTCGGTTTTGGAGTAGGGTTGCTTGGCTGTGCTAACTCAGCGCCTTTTGGGATCAGTGGGCTAAATGTTGGCAATATGGGGATGAATATCACCCAAATCGGTAATATTCCCCAAAATCCCACTATTGACTCTGTCGTTCACCTTCAAGGTCAAGTTACTAATCGAGCTCCGCTTATGGGGCTTAGTGCTTACCAACTCAAAGATACAACGGGTACAATCTGGGTGTTCACAAACCAAACCCTTCCCAAACTTGGGGATGAACTCCTAATTATGGGTAAACTGCAATTTCAAAGCATTCCCGTTAGCGGAAAAGAGTTTGGCGAAGTTTATGTTCTGCAAGAGCAGGTGTTACAGCAAAAGGCAGGACAACCCGGACAACCCGTACCCTCTGAAGAAAGCTTGGAGCCATGAATAGTAAGCGTATTGAAGTTGCGATCGCAATTCTCCACTCTCCAGAGGGATTTCTCATGCAACTTCGAGACGACATCCCTAACATTATCTACCCCGGTTACTGGGGCTTTTTTGGCGGTCATATAGACCCCGGTGAAACGCCAGAAGCAGCAATGAAACGGGAACTACTGGAGGAAATTAGCTATACCCCACCTTGGGTGTCAAAGTTGGGTTGCGACTCTGATTCCCAAGTGCTTCGCCATGTTTTCCACGCCCCCCTAACGGTGGAACTAGACCAACTAGTGCTACAAGAAGGTTGGGATATGGGTATATTGACTCCCGAACAAATTAAAGCAGGCAGTTGCTACTCCCAAAAGGCGAATCAGGTACGTCCTCTAGCACCTCCCCACCAACAACTTCTGCTGGATTTTATTAATAGGGATATTGTGGCAACAAGTGAGAAGGCAACGTGATCTAGTGCAGGATGGCAGAAATAACTGACCAGCTAAATATCTCCCCAGCTCCCCAGCTCCCCAGCTCCCCAGCTCCCCAGCTCCCCAGCTCCCCAGCACCCCAGCTCCCCAGCAACCCAGCTCCCCACCGACCCACCAACCCACAC
>JBFLZA010000168.1:0-14266 GCA_040756535.1 Cyanobacteriota bacterium | reverse complement strand
CCCTGAGGAATGGACATTCAGCGTCGGTATGGTCTAAAACGATCAGTGGCAAGGAAAGTCAAAGCCAAAGCTTGAATCGATACAGTCTTTAGCCGTGTCTCGAATCAGCCATTATGCTGTAGTAGGGTGTTTAAAGCCTCGTAAGCGATACTCGCACTCGCTGCGTCCGCTAGCCAGTGGTTAGCTGACGGTAGCGTTGTGAAGAATGCGATCGCATTGGGCCACAGGGCAATTTTCCTTCTTAGCCCACAGCACACGTTCCATTTAGCGAATTGCCGATGCACCTGTAGCCGAGGGAGAAGCTATTCCATCAGGTTCTTGACTACAGCGAAAAAAGGGTTAGCTTCCCCGTTACCCCTTGAAGTTCATAAAGGCTAGGGTATAAAGGAAAACACATCGAATTACTGATGTCTCAATGCCCTTAGTCTGGAGTACTACCAGCCAGTGAAACAGACATAATGCCGCCTATGATTTCAAGTAAAACACACAGATCTGAATTCGACCTACGGCCGAAAGTCTGATTCAACGTGACTATGACCTGAGGGTCGATCCACCTTCTGGCAATGTCTAAATGCTTAGCTCGAATTTAGGTAATACAGATATGATGTACGGCTTACTTCGATACCCCCCTCAAGTCTCCAGAACTACAGGGCAGGGAAATAGATTAACTCTTCAGAGAACTGCAGCTCTGGAAGGAAAGGTGGCTCCAGAAAAACAATGAAAAGGATTTTAATCGTTGATGACGATAGAACGATGCGAACCGTTCTGACGCGCTATCTGGAAAATCGGGGATATCAAGTAGAACAATTTGGTTCTGGATCGGAAGCCCTAGCGGCTTTTGCGAAAAACCCTCCCGATTTGGTGGTTTCTGATGTGATGATGCCGGAGATGGACGGGCTAGAATTTTGTCGCCGCTTGCGCTCTACTCCTTCCGGACAACTGATGCCCTTTATCTTTTTGTCGGGTAAAGGAGAACTCGAAGACCGAATTTATGGCCACGAGATCGGAGCAGATGATTATTTAACTAAACCCGTTGATCCAAGAGAGTTGGTCGCTAAAATTGAGGCGCAACTAGAGCGAACCCGCCGCATCCATTCGGAGATTATTCGGTTGATGCAGATGGCTAGTTCACGTTCGATTCAGTCCTTGAGCCCAGCTTCCCTCCCGGAAACCTCGGCAACATCGGGAGTTAGTGCTGAACCGGCAGCACCGCCTACCCCCTTGCCTTTGACACCCGCAGAAGAACGAGTCTTTTGGGAAGTGATTCAGGGATTGACCAACAAACAAATAAGCGATCGCTTATTTATCAGCCCTCGCACCGTTCAGACTCATTTAAGTAGTATCCTCAATAAACTAGGGCTAGAGAATCGGGCTCAACTGATTCGCTTTGCCTACGAACAGGGGCACCAACCCCCCAGTGACGATTAACAGAGTGAAGACCAAGGAGGCGAAGATTAAGAGTTAGAGCGTTAAAACAGCCAGATTACCCTTTTTAATTTTTAATGTAAGCCTTGTCTATTTTGAATCTCTGACGCCAAACCTGAAGATGATTTCAGGAATCTACAGCTTGAGTGAACTGCAAAAAGCGATCGCCTTTGCCCCTGACAAGTGGCGACCGCTGGTGTTTACGAATGGCTGCTTTGACCTACTACACGTCGGTCATGTGCGGTATTTAAAGGTTGCCAAATCTTTGGGGCGATCGCTAGTCGTGGGGTTAAATAGCGATGGTTCCGTAAAAACGCTCAAGCCCAACAAACCGGGATTACCGTCCCGACCCCTTGTGCCCGAAACCCAGCGGGCAGAAATTATCGCCAACCTTAAACCTGTAGATGGTGTCGTCATTTTTTCTGAAACCACAGCCACTGGTTTAATTCAAGCGCTGCAGCCAAACATTTACGTAAAAGGAGGTGACTACAGCCTTTCAACACTACCAGAAGCCCCTGCTGTTCAAGCCTATGGGGGAAAAATAGAGTTCGTGAAAGTGGAAATTCCAACTTCCACGACAGCACTCATTGACCGTATCCTTGGTCAGGAAGGCAACAGTAAAAAGTAAAAAGACCAAAAAACCCCTTTTTGACGTTTGCTCGTGCTGGATCGGTGAATTCATGGCGCTGGGTTGGGAAATTGACTTTGCCGACACAAATCACGCCCTTAAAAGTTTTGGCTGCCTGACTTTTTTGGTGCGAAACTCTCCATCAGCTGCACACACAGTAAAAGATGAAAGTCTTTCCTCCTGACTCCTGACTCGGAGACTCCTGGCTTTCAAGACAGATGATCAGAATTTTTGTTGTGGCTGCCACTCTACCCCCACAATTAATTACATTGCTGCCACCTCTCTCCAAATCGCTTCATGACAGACCAAACAACTGCTTCAGTAACAGAAAATTCCAATCCACTTGCTGAGCTCAAGCTCCAGCTTCAGTCTAGTTCTGAGAAAAAACAGCTCCAGATCATTCCTGAACTGGTCAGCCTAGGCCCTGACGGTTTAGAAGTTCTCATGGAATTTTTAAAGGAGCAACAGTCAATTCCTGCGAACCTCACCACAGGTCTGATCTACCAAGTTCTGTATAAAGCAGATACACCAACCACAAACGCTTTTCTTCAAGCCCATTTTCCCACTGGAATCGTGCCTCTGCGTTCTGAGGTTGGTATTGACTATCTCCCCTTGCAGCAACAACTTGCTCGTGCAGACTTTCTCGCCGCTGACCGTCTGACTCTGGAAAAACTCTGTGAGTTAGCTGGAACCGCAGCCGTACAAAGAAAATGGCTTTACTTTTCTGAAGTAGAAAATTTTCCGAATACCGACCTGCAAACCATCAATAATCTGTGGTTCATTCACTCTCAAGGTAAATTTGGATTTTCCGTTCAGCGAGAGCTTTGGCTCTCTTTAGGCAAAAACTGGGAAAAGCTTTGGCCAACAATTGGCTGGAAGGCTGGAAATAACTGGACTCGATATCCTAATGAATTTACATGGGATCTCAGTGCTCCTAAAGGTCATTTACCCCTTTCCAACCAACTGCGAGGTGTTCGAGTCTTTGCCTCTTTACTTTCTCACCCAGCTTGGACGGTAAAGGGTTGAAGGTTGAAGGTTGTTAGCGCAGTGGGGCGTAGCCCAGGTTGAAGGTTAGGAAAGTTCTTTGCCGTACTGTTCGCGCTGAACTCTTACCGATGAGGGCTTTTGAAGGTTAGGGTAGGTTGAACGTTGAAACTCATAGCCTTCTCACCAGCCAACTCGCTAACCGCTAACCTCCCAACCTACAACCTGTTAACCGACGCTTCGGCAAGCCGAGGAAAGCGTCTAGAACCTTCAACTTCTCTCCAATTCATCAATCTCCATACCTCCACCTGTTCGTTTTGAACCTCATACGGGAACTTTATGTATGGGGGGTCACACTCAGGACACCTGAGAGCCGCAATCTAAGCAAGATGTGATGTATAGAGGTATGGGTTGTATGGTAAATCCGGAAACTAGAATTTTTTGTCGTCTAGATGGTTTGACGTCAGCAGCACGAGAACAACAACGGCTTGTGGCTCTTAATGAGCGCGGTCTCCTTGAAGCAGGAACAGTGGCAGTGTTTGACGAAGCGGCTCAAACGGCTGCGCGACTTTTGGATGCACCGATTTGCATTTTGGGTGTCATGACACCCACTCACCTACACATCAAATCAGCAGTGGGTTTATCCAGAGTTGGACTAATGAATCAGCTAGCACAATCGCGTCTTCTGCCGCGCAATGAAAGCTTTTGCAGCTACGTGGTAGACAGTCATCAGGTTTTAGCAATTCACGATACAGCAACAAATCCCGTGTTTGCCAATAGCTTGTTGGTTGGGCATTACGGCATCCGAGCTTACTTGGGGGCACCACTATTAACCGGAGATGGACATTGTTTGGGTGCATTAGCGGTAATGGATTGGGAACCGCGCTCTTTTAGCACAAAAGAAATTGAGTTGCTAGCCATTACAGCACGTTGGAGTCTCAGCGAATTTGAGCGTAACCTGTTTTTGCAACAAGAAGATATCAGCTCCATCCACTCACGGCCTAAGTCGTCAGCAACCCGCCAGTATTCACCAACGGGGGAATCTGAATCGAAAGCGGCAAGGCAAGATGCCTCAACCGATTGTTCTGATTGCCTCAACTCTACTAACTCCATTAAAGTCAAGTTACTGACTCAGTTGACGCAGGAACTGCGAACCCCTTTAACGTCTGTAATGGGAATGACCAGCGTACTCAGTCGCCAAGTTTATGGCCCTCTCACTAGCAAACAGAAAGAATACCTAGAAATTATTTATCGCAGTGGTCAGCATCTAGTGTCTTTAGTCGATGAAATTATCGATCTCAGTATTTTGGACGAAATCGGAGAACAACTTCAGCTAACCTCTATAGATATCGAAATGCTTTGCCAACAGGCAATTAACAGCCTTTTAGAGGTAGCTCGATCTAAACAACAACAGATTCGTTTATCAGTCGAGCCCGGAAGTCGCCTCTGGTTGTTGGATAAAGATAAGGTACGGCAAATCTTGTACTACTTGGTCTATAGTGTGCTTCATTCCGCTGAGGCGGGGAGTGAAATTCGCGTTCATGCTTCTCGTAAAATCGATCAACTCAACATTGCCATTTGGGTTTCTCACCTTTGGCTAGGGGAAGGTTTATCTCAGGTATATGAGGGACTTGCCGAATTGCCTTTACCCTCATCAGCCATTGCTGCTGTTTCTAATTCTCTAGAGATTGCACCGGATAATTATGAGTCCGAAAGCCGTGAATTCGCTGCGAGTTCTTACCCCTCACCTACCCGTCAAGTCCTCTCAAGTTCCTCTCTTGCGGTAGCCCTAGCGTTGAACTCCGAATCCAACAAGGCAACTGAAAAGCATAACTCCCGTGAGAATCTTGGACTACTGCTAAGCTGCTATTTGGTCCAATTACATGGAGGAACTATTTCTGTTGAAGGCTCCATAGAATCAGGGCATCGGTATATTATCAGTCTGCCTCAGTTGGAGGGAGCTAATGAAAGGTTGTAGTCTAGAGTCCGGAATCGGGATGCAAGCTGAAGAATTAAAGATTGAAAAAATTCTTTTTGAGTTTTTAATTCGGCTCGTTAATCGCGATTCCCATCCCTACCTGTTAATCCATTGTTTATGAATTCAGTTTGGCAACAGCTTACTCTATCCAATTTACAGCTATACCAGTGGCGAGGTGCTAGCTATTTGTATCAGCTAGTGGGACTGCTACAGTCTTGGCGTCGGGGCAGCTTGCTCCTACAGTGGGCGGAGCCAATAGGGGCTTTGTTGGTGGCTTTAGTGTTTGCCCTAGCTCCTTTTGTATCGAATGCCCTAATCGGTGTCCTGTTATTTGCGGGTGCGGCTTTTTGGGTATTGCTGACTCTATCGGATGAGACAGTGTACCCCCAAAGGGGTCAACAACAAGGATTGCCCCTACGGGTGACACCCATTCATCTTGTGGTGTTGCTATATTGGAGCATTGCTATAGTGGCAACGGCCCTCTCGCCAGTCAAGGTGGCAGCGGCTAAGGGATTAGTAAAGCTAACGCTTTATTTGCTATTCTTTGCCCTGATGGCACGGATATTACGATCGCCTCGTTTCCGTTCCTGGATTATTACTCTGTTTCTCCTTATTTCACTAATTGTCAGTGTTTACGGGCTCAGGCAGTGGTTTTTTGGGGCGGATGCGCTAGCCACTTGGGTCGATCCCACCTCAACATCAGCAAAACTGACAAGGGTTTATAGTTATCTCGGCAACCCTAACTTACTTGCTGGGTATCTTATTCCGGCTGTGACTTTAAGTTTAGCTGCGGTCTTCGCTTGGCAGGGATGGCTTCCCAAAGCATTGGCTGTAACCACCTTTGTTGTGAATTCCGCCTGTCTAATAGTCACCTTCAGTCGGGGTGGCTGGATTGGCTTTCTGGTTTGTCTTTTTGTCTTCTTAGTTCTGCTGGTGTACTGGTATAGCGTGCAATTACCTCCCAAGTGGCGGACTTTGGCAATGCCAGTGGTGTTGGGAGGTTCGGCTACGGTGATTGTTCTAGCGGCGATGTTTGTAGAACCCGTGCGCGATCGCGTTGCCAGTATGTTTGTGGGTCGAGAGGATAGTAGTAACAACTTCCGGATTAACGTTTGGTCGGCCGTAATTGAGATGATTCGCGATCGCCCATTTATCGGCATTGGTCCCGGAAACGATGCTTTCAATAAAATCTATCCCCTCTACATGCGTCCTCGCTTCAGTGCTTTGAGTGCCTATTCCATCTTGCTGGAAGTGGCTGTAGAAACAGGTTTGATTGGCTTTTCCTGCTTCCTCTGGCTGCTGATTGTTACGGTTAACCAGGGAATTGAGCAATTAAACCGTCTGCGAACATTAGCCAACCCCGATGGATTTTTTCTGATGGGCGCGATCGCTAGTATGTTCGGTATGCTCGCTCACGGTTTTGTCGATACCGTTTGGTATCGCCCTCAAGTGAATACCCTCTGGTGGCTGACAATTGCCATTATTGCCAGTTTCTATATCCCTGTGAGTGCGAATACACCGAAGCTTGGAAGTTATGAGGTTGAAGGTTAGAAGGTTGTTAAATGATCAATTAGGAATGCTGAATTATAAATGCTGAATTATAAATTTTTCATAATTCATAATTCATAATTTCGTTCAACTTCTCAACTTTCAACCCCTTAATAACGCTTCATCGCCCGTGCCATATCTCGTTTATCCTGACGCTCTTTCAGGCTTTCGCGCTTGTCATGGAGCTTTTTGCCTTTACCTAAAGCAATACTGATTTTAACGAAGCCCCGCTTTAGGTACATCTTCAACGGCACAAGCGTTAAACCCTGCTGTTCCACCTTGCCGATTAGCTTGCGGATTTCCTGTTTGTGCAGCAGCAGTCGGCGGGTGCGACGTGGGTCGTGGTTAAAATAATCGCTGGTGCTTTGGTACGGGGAAATATGCACGTTCAGCAGCCAAGCTTCCCCATTGCGAATTAGAGCATAGCCGTCTTGTAAGTTGGCTTTGCCCTCTCGAATGGACTTTACTTCTGTTCCCTTTAACTCAATCCCCGCCTCGTAAGTTTCTAGAATTTCATAGCGGAAACGAGCTTGCCGATTATCAGCAATGACTTTATAGCTTTCATTCTTATCACTCATAACAATAAATTTAACGCTTGATAGCAGGAAATAGTGATTATAAAAGCAATTTTGAATGATGAGCTAGTCGTGTTACAAGATGTCACACACCGAAGACAGTGATCATACCAAATCCGCCTATCGTAAAGTTTTGTTGCAAATTTGACATTTTGGCAAAAAACAGTAACAATGGATACAGAAACAAAAACGTTCATCTCTCGTAGCCCAGTAAAAATGTAACTAGAGGTAATAGAGAGACGGAAGTAGGGAAAAAACCCGAAGGAACGCGCCTCATCCCACTACAGTTGAACTACGAGGCGAAAACCATGAAACTTACATATCGCGGTATTACCTACGATTACAATCCTCCAGAAGTTGAAACGACTTTAGGTGAAGCGGCTGGCAAGTATCGGGGTCTCGATTGGAGATTCCGCAATATGAAAAAGCCACCAGTGCTGCAACCCAGAGTTAATCTCAAGTATCGTGGCGTTTACTACCAGACGGGTGGAGCAACGACAACTCAAAGCACTGAACCGACGAAAACACCTGTTTTGTCTACTCAAGATAAAGCTCGCTCACTGATGCTGAATCAGCAGCGATCGCTAAAAAATCGCCAGCAAGCCATGTTGCATCGTGCAGCAGCAGCACTTGGTTTGGCATATGTCCACTCTTAGTATCTAAATCAAAAGCCAGGAAAAGAGTATCTTCAACCTTTTCCTAGAAGCGATGATTAGTTAACAAATGAAAATACTCCCTCATGTAGGGGGTATTTTTTTTTGAGACAAAACAGGGTCAGAGCTGTGATCAAGAGCTTGATTGAGGGTTTTGCAACAGCGGTAATGAGATTTTAGGATTACGCAGCGCTACAAAAACGGTATTCGTGTCCGGGATCGTTCTAAAGTTGTGTGCAAAAATCAAGTAATCATTACTGCGATGCCTGCATTCCTTGAGTAAATCTCATGAACTTGTGTCTAGGACAAACAATCGGTGGTCGCTACAAAATCATTTCCCAATTGGGACAAGGTGGGTTTGGTGCCACATTCATCGCCCAAGATCAGCACCTCCCTGGCAGCCATCAGTGTGTCGTCAAGCAACTCAAGCCTCAAGCGGCTGACCCCTTGACCCTAGAGATAGCAAGGCGTCTATTTGATACCGAAGCCAAAGTTCTGTACAAGTTGGGAAATCATGACCAAATTCCCCAACTTTTTGCTTACTTTGAAGACAATCAAGAATTTTATTTGGTGCAGGAACTCATTGAAGGGGATGACCTGAGTAAAGAACTGATACCGGGGAAACAGTTAAGTGAAGATAAGGTCATCTCCCTTTTGAAAGACATTCTGCAAATCTTAGATTTTGTTCACCAGCAGCACGTTATTCATCGGGATATCAATCCGCGAAATATCATCCGCCGCAAGCAAGATGGTAAGTTGA
Organism: Cyanobacteriota bacterium; assembly: GCA_040756535.1. Classification (GTDB taxonomy): domain Bacteria; phylum Cyanobacteriota; class Cyanobacteriia; order Cyanobacteriales; family Coleofasciculaceae; genus JBFLZA01. The sequence continues at coordinate 5,715 of JBFLZA010000168.1, read as the reverse complement.
TTTTGATCGATTTTGGGGCTGTTAAACAAGTCAGCACTCAAGTCGTTCAAGGGGGACAGAGCAACTATACTGTTGCCATTGGTACTCCTGGTTATCATCCCAGTGAACAAGCTAACGGTCATCCTAAATTAAGTAGTGATATCTATGCTGTAGGTATGGTGGGAATTCAAGCCCTTACCGGCTTAATGCCTCACCATCTGCCCATAAATCCCGATACCGATGAAATTAGTTGGCAGGAGAGGGCATCGGTTAGCCCTGAATTCGTAGAAGTATTAGATAAAATGGTGCGCTACGACTTTAGACAGCGTTACCAATCAGCCTCTTTAGCTTTACAAGCGCTCAATGACTTAACGAAAGTTTCTCCGGCTACTGTCTCTTTATCGCCTGCCTCATCACCAAAACAGTTTATTGCTAGACCAAAACTAACCAAACCCTTAGTACTCAAAATTCTAATTTCAGTGACTTTCCTGGGTTTGGGACTTGTGGCGACGGTTTTGATGGTTAGCTTGATCAGATCTAACAATGCAACAGATCTGTATAACCGAGGTGAGACGCTTTTAGAATTGAAGCGCTATGAAGATGCACTAACTGCTTACAATCGAGCGGTTGAGATCAAGCCCGAATATGCAGAAGCTTGGAAGGGTAAAGGAGATACACTTTTAGAATTGAAGCGGTACGAAGATGCTCGCAATGCTTACGATAAAGCCATTCAAATTCAGCCCGATTATGGGGAAGCTTGGATTGGTCGGGGTAATGTTCTAGATTCCTTGCAACAGTACAAAGAAGCGGTAAATTCATTGGACGCCGCCATTAAAATTCAGCCTGATAGTTTAGAGGCTTGGCATAATCGAGGCAATGTACAGATTAAATTAGAACAGTATTCGGCAGCGATCGCATCTTTCGACAAAGCGCTGGAACTCCAACCTAACTATTCTCCAGCTTGGTATAGACGGGGATGGGCATTGCATAACTTGCGTGAGTATGAAGACGCTGTTAAATCTTATGATAAAGCGGTTGCCCACAAGCCAGATTCCCCTGAAGCTTGGTACCAGCGAGGGAATGCCCTCATCAACCAAGAAAAGTATAAAGAAGCGGTGGAATCTTATGACAAAGCCATTCAGTTTCAACCGAACTTCTCCCAAGCCTGGTATAGCAAGGGTAGTGCCTTGATTAACCTGCGGGACTACGACAAAGCCTTTGCCTCCTTTGACCAAGCCGTCAAATTGAACTCCAGCGATGCTGAAGCTTGGTACAATCGCGGCTGGGCACTGCATCAATTGCAGCGCTATGAAGAAGCGATTACATCTTACAACAAGGCAATTCGACTCAGACGGAACTTTGACCAAGCTTGGTATAACTTGGGTAATGTCTTCTATAAATTGAAACGCTACCAAGATGCGATCGCATCTTACAACCGAGTTGCAGAAATTAAACCCAACCACTATGAATCTTGGTACAGTCGCGGCAATGCCTTAGTTAACTTGAAGCGATACCAAGAAGCGATCGCATCCTATGATAAAGCACTTCAATACAAGCCAGATTATCAAGCGGCAAAAGATGCCCGCAACAAAATACAGAGTCAGCTAGACTCGGAACAAAAGCAATCAGACGCACAAAAAGAAGAGAAGGAAGACAAGAAACAAGAGGCTAATTAAACCGCTTACTGGTGCAGTACCTAAGATAGTCCACGGCCCCTAGGGAATCCCCTCTCGATACATCAATATTTCCTTACTTAATCGTTGTGATCAAAATCATCAACAGGTGCTGTATCACTAAGCGTTCTCGAATCATCCTTGCTATCTCAAATCCATCCATTCCTAGCATCTGAAGATTGAGCGCGATCGAAGAGTGAAGTCTACTGAGGCGGAGATTAGGGGATGGGCAGATAAAGACAAAGTTAGCTGTATGAATGCAACTTGGCATCAAGCAGGAGACTATTCACTTTCGTTTCAGGGTGCATACTCTTACCAATATTCCTTAAGGAAGAGTAAGATAAAATAACCTGAATTAATAAACTCTTTCCTAAGATAGAGTTATGAAACCTTAATTAATGATAAATCCAGCGCAATCTCTAAGACCCCTCCAGCAATGAAAATTCTTTTAGTAGAAGATGATGAGTTCCTAGCGGAAGCTATAGCAGAATTTCTCAGTGACAACCTACATACCGTAGATGTTGTGACAGATGGAGAAACCGCTTGGGATCAGATCAATATTTTTGAATATGACTTAGTATTGCTAGATGTGATGTTGCCTAAGCTGGATGGCATTCATTTATGCAAGCGATTGCGCTCTCACCGAATTGCCGTACCTGTCCTGATGATGACTGCCCGCGACACGAGTACCGACAAAATTACTGGATTAGATGCTGGGGCTGATGACTACATGGTCAAACCCCTAGACTTAGAAGAGTTGCTAGCTCGTATTCGAGCTTTGATGCGGCGGCAAGTGGCTTTATCGCCTCCAAAACTAGAATGGGGCGAGTTGCATCTCGATCCAGCAACCTATGAAGTCAGCTACAAGGGTCAAATTCTCCAGTTGACTCCTAAAGAATATAATCTTTTAGAATTGTTCCTTCGTAATGGACGACGAGTACTGAGTCGCAGTGCCATCATCGAGCGCATTTGGTCTTATGAAGAGCCTCCGGCAGAAGATACCATCAAAACCCATATTAAGAGTTTGCGGAAGAAACTCACAGCAGTGGGCGCTCCTAAGGATTTTATAGAAACTGTTCATGGTTTGGGTTATCGCCTCAAGTAAGCTAACAGGCATTCAATCCATGCCTAGTCAACTTTCTGAAGCTCTTGCAGGATAGGTCGAAAAGCCCGTCGGAGTGTATACAGCGAAAGTTGGTGCGACAGGTTAACGCTCCCAAGGGCGTGTCCACTCATACGCAGTTGCGTTCAAACATAGTAGTTGAGACAGACGCCCCAGAAAGTGAATGTACTACATATCAATGCAACTTGGTATCAGATTGATGTCCAAACGGATAATAAAAAAATATTAAATAAACTCTCGGCTACGTTAGAGCGAGATAGTGAAGCTTAGATGGAGATAAATCCGTAAAATTGCTGAAATTCGGGCACAATAGCGGTTAGCTGAATCCTTAAAAATTTTTGAGCAGTTCACTCAAAAAACTATTACTCTCTCCCCGATTTCTCCCCGATTTCTCCCCTAATTTTCGACTTATGAGCTGTAATCTAATAATCGTCGGCTTTGATAAATCACTTGAATAATTTTCTATACTGACCAGCTCAGTTACTTGTCAGGTTTTTTCCAGCTTTAGTTATTGGGTTCTGCCGACGCTGTAGGGAGTTGGTTAACTACTCCCCATCCCTATTACCCACCAGGAATAGACTAAACGCAGGGTTGAATAAGAGTTTCTATGTGATGGCTTGGGTTGGCGTTTACCCTAATCACCAAGGAGAAATTAATGCAACAGCTCGTTTTTATCGTTGAAAAGGTTGAGACAATTTGTTCAAACTTTTTAGATTTACTGAGTTTAAAAGATTTTCAAGTAATTCTTGTTGAGAATAGTGCTTTTGGCTTACGGTTAGTCAAAGAAATTCAACCTGACTTTATTTTTTGTGACTTTAATACTTCCAACATAAACGGGTATGAAATTCTTCAGAAATTACGTGAGGATTGGGCTACAGGCAGGATTCCTTTTATTGCTCTAACTTCCGAGCCTGATTCTGAGAGTTGTCGGCAAGCAATGCAACTAGGCGCTAATGATTATCTAACCAAACCCATCAGTCTTAATCAGTTAATGAAGTCCATTAATCATCAATTTGACACTCTCCGCCTATAAGTGCGGAGATTCTTCGTTCATAGACCCAACTTGCTCATGTTCGGATTGCTCCAATCAAAGTAGAGGTCGAATCTCCCGTTTGCGAAGCATGGTGAGCGAAGCGAGGCAAAGCGTTCAGGTTTAAAACCCAAGTTCCCACATGCCCTGTGGTACTCAAGGCTAACTCCAGAATATTAATAGCGGCATTCCAGTCTCTGTCTAACACGAATCCACACTCACAAACGTGAGTTCTTGTGGACAGGGACTTTTTGATGAGAGTGCCACAGCTAGAACATTTGGCAGAAGTATAGGCAGGATTGACGGCAACAGTTATCCTGCCAAACTTAATCCCAAAATACTCTAACCATTTTCTGAATTGATACCAACCTGCATCGTTAATAGATTTGGCAAGACAGTGATTTTTAACTAAGTTCTTAATCCTCAAGTCTTCGTAGGCGACCAAATCGTGAGATTGGATGACGCAACGTGCCACTTTTTTGGCATGTTCTTCACGTTGCCAATCGCGAAGCGTGCGCGTTAGCGCCCCACTTATTTTGAGGTGTACTCGCCCTAACTTATTAACAGCTTTCTGGCGGTTGGCAGAGCCTTTGTGTTTACGGGAAACACGGCGTTGATGGAATTTTAGCCGTCTTTCGCCAGTTCGATAAAACTTAGGGTTAGGTTCAGTGTGTCCATTGCTATCGGTGTAGAACATATGAATTCCTACATCTAGTCCGATAGTTTTTCCTGTTGGCTTCTTGTCTACTTTGTTCTGGGCGTCAACCAAGAACTGAACATAGTAGCCATCGGCACGACGCACTAACCTCACCCGTTTGATCTGGTGTAGTTGATAGAAGTTTAAATCCCACGTTCCTTTAAGCTTAAGCTTGCCAATCCCTTTCTTGTCAGTGAAAGTGATTTGTTTCCTAGTTTCGGAAAGCTTCCAACCTGAAGTTTTGTACTCGACACTGCGGCAATTTTTCTTAAATTTTGGATAGCCTTTCTTCCCTGGAATGGACTTTTTGCAGTTGTCGTAGAACCGAGCTATAGAGCTATAGGCTCTTTCGACAGATGCTTGGCAAGCACTTGAGTTTAAGGCTTGAGCAAAAGGAAATTCTTCTCTCAACGTTTTGCTCAGACGATACAGATCTTTTTGCCCTACACCTCGGTGATCCATCCAATAGCGGATACACTTATTGCGGACAAATTGAGCCGTCCTAATCGCCTCATCAATAGCGGCGTATTGAGTTGTTTTTCCCTGAGCCTTGAACTCTAGGACAATCATTTGCGTGGAAAACTACAACGCAAAATATTCTATCAGAAAAAAAGTCCCCCTAGAAGGGGGAGGCTTTAGACCCATTATTTTCGGTAAAGTCGCAGGATAGAGAGCCAAACTAAATTTTGAAGAAGGCAGAAGGCTCCAGGGCAGAGGGCAGAAGGAAACTCCACGCCTAAAGTCGGGGGATTCAGCAAAGAAACCCTGATTGATAGCTCGCCTAGACGACTCCCTCCAATCAGATATTTCCTTTCTTCCATGCATGAAGGCAGGGGCTTGTATCTTAAGGAAAAAGGAAGAAGTTTCTCTTATTTCCTTCTGCCGTCTGCCTCCTGCCCTCTGCCTTTTCTGAGCAGTGTGAGACTCAATCCATCCCGATAACCCCCGTCTAGATCAGCAGATGGAGCCGGGGGAGAGAGAAGTTAGGCTAGCGAACGTTCAGCATTTGTCGATCGCACCATTCTAAAACTCGATTCCATGCCCACCAGCAATCCACATCTTTAGCTTGGCGTTGACAAGCTTTACTACTCAGATAGCCCACATGACCCCCTTGGGCGGTCAGAACCAAGTCAATAGCCGGATTGTCAGCACTGACAGCTTGTAAGTCCGGCACAAGGGTAGGGTCAAACAGGGGATCGTCGGCAGCGTAAAG
>JBFLZA010000167.1:0-14302 GCA_040756535.1 Cyanobacteriota bacterium | reverse complement strand
AGTTGACAGATTACTCACCGGGCGGACGGCTGGCGAACTAAAATTCAGAATTTAAGTTAGGAGAAAGTTCAGTGATTCGGCTTGACAATCAAGTAGCCATTATTACAGGCAGTGGACGCGGTTTAGGAGCAGCCTATGCTCATTTGTTGGCAGAAAGAGGGGCGCGAGTTGTCATCCACGATGCGGGCGTTAACAAAGAGGGGACTGGTTTCGATCCCAATGTGGCGGCTAATGTCGCCAACAAAATTTGCCAAGCAGGTGGAGTCGCGATCGCCAGCGATGTACTCCTGGATAGCCGAGACAACTGCCGCGGCCTGGTAGAAATGACACTAGAAAAGTTCGATCGCCTCGACATTTTGATCCACAATGCGGGATGGGTTGCCTATCAGTCAGTGCAAGAACTAACGCCTGATTTTCTACAGCGTGCCATTAGCATTAATTTAGAGGCACCTACATGGCTGGCTCAAGCTTCCTTTCCGATTATGAAACAGCAAAACTACGGACGGATTGTGCTGACGACTTCGGATAGAGCTATTTATCAGCAATATGCACTCAGAGGTCTCGCCCCTTATGCTATGGGAAAAATGGCACAGATCGGTTTGATGAATGTACTCGCGGTTGAAGGCAAAGAGCATGGAATTCTCGTTAATGCGATTTCGCCAGTAGCCAAAACGCGGATGTGGAACGTACAAGATGAGCCAGAGGATTTGCGACCCAATCAAGTAGCTCCCGGAGTGTTATATCTCGCTTCTCCAGAATGCCGAGAGTCTGGATTTATATTAAGGGCAAGCAATGGTCAATTCACAGCCGTGCGCTGGGTCGAGCGAGACAACGTGGACTATCCATTAAACCTTGCCGCTGTTGAAAGTTCTACTGCGGAGGATTTGGCTACTCGCTGGCAGGAGATTGCTGCGGATGTTGCGTTTTAAGGACTGGGCTTGTACTTCGAGATGGTCTGTAGGGAAACAATCGAGATTATTGGTGGCAGCATAGTTGAAAGGATGTGGGTAAGGGGCGATCGCCTCTCTCCCCAATGCCTCCTACCTTCTGCCTTCATTCACTGCCAAACATAAATGAGCGTGTACAACACAATCCAAATGACATCGACAAAGTGCCAGAATAAAGACGTTGCTTCAACACCAAAGAAACCGTTGTCGTAGTTACCGGGGATAAACGATCGCCCTAACATCAAGGTTTGCAGCAGAATTCCGGTGAGAACGTGCAAGCCATGAAATCCAGTTAGTAAAAAGAACGTGCCACCGAACAAACCTGACTGGTAGGTAAAGGGTAAACCGCGCCATTCCACAGCTTGCCCCCATAGGAAATAGCTACCCATTGCCATGGTGGCTAACAGAAATAGGCGAAAGCCCCACAGTTTTTTATCGTGTAAATAACGCTCAGCCACGTAGATCACAAAACTACTGGATACCAGCACGATCGTATTAATCAGTGGCTCTCTGGTTTCTAAGCCAGTAACACCGGGGGGATACCAGTCAGGAGTGGTGGTTTTGTAGACAATGTAACCCGCAAAGAAGCTCAGGAAGATGACACTTTCCGACAGCAGAAACACGATAAAGCCGAATTTACTGTTTCCAGCTTCGTCATGCTCCTGGTGCTGTCGAACGTTAGCTTCAACGTCTTGTGCGATCGCTTTTTCTGCTGTCATGATATTTGCTGCTGCTTCAAAAGTTTTGAGTTTTGAGTTAAAACCTTTTCAATTCAAAATTCATAACTCATCATTCATCACTCCGCGTAGCGGTCATAGATTCACGAAATTCAGTCAAGCCTGGGTTAGGAACGTTCCCGACTAATGGTTCGTTGCTACCGTAGCCGTAGGGACGCGAAATCACAATCGGCGTTTCTTCAAAGTTTTCGACTGTGGGCGGTGAAGATGTGAGCCACTCTAAGCCGTATGCCCGCCAGGGATTGTTGCCCACTTTATCGCCGCGAATCCAGGAACTCACCATGTTGAGAATAAAGGGTAGCGTAGACAGCCCTAACAGAAAACCGCCAATACTCGCTAAGACATTCCAGTAGGCAAATTCCAGGTCATAGGATGCAACACGACGGGGCATTCCCATCAATCCAGCCGGGTGCATGGGCAGGAAGGTTAACGCCGTTCCCAGGTAGGTCAAGGCAAAGTGCAGTTTGCCCAACCCTTCGTAATACATGCGTCCGGTCATTTTGGGAAACCAGTGATAGATTCCAGCATAGATGCCCATGACGATCGCGCCATAGAGCACGTAATGGAAATGTCCAACCACAAAGTAGGTGTTGTTGACGTGAATATCGATCGGCACAGAAGCCAGAAAAATTCCGGTAATGCCAGCAAATAGCCAGTTACTAATGCCACCTAGCGCAAATAGCATCGGTGTCGTGAAGCGAATCTTGCCACCCCAAATCGTTGCTACCCAGCCAAATACTTTAATACCGGAAGGAATGGCAACCAGCATAGATGTCACCATGAAGAGTATCCGCATCCAAGCAGGAGTGGCGCTGGCAAACATATGATGCACCCACACCACACCACTAACAACCGTAATCAAAATCGATGATGCGGCAATCACAGGGTATCCAAATAGGGGTTTACGGGCATGAACGGGTAAAATTTCAGAAAACATCCCAAACGCTGGCAGAATCATCACATAGACTGCCGGATGGGAATAAAACCAGAAAAAGTGCTGATAAAGTATAGGGTTGCCACCTCGCTCTGGTGCAAAAAAACTGGTGCCGATCGTGATATCGAGCAACAGCATGACTGCCCCCCCAGTCAGTGCAGGCAGCCCATACAGTTGAATTAACTGCGCCCCCAGCACTGCCCAGACAAAGGCAGGTGTTTTAAACCAGGTCATTCCCGGTGCCCGCATTCGGAAGATAGTAGTGACAAAATTCACCGCACCCATGATGGAAGACACACCCGAAATTGCCACTGCCAAAATCCACAACACTTGCCCGTTAATCAGATTTCCGGTTGGGTTTTGCAAACTTACAGGGGGGTATGCCCACCATCCAGATTGTGATGCGCCTCCCGGCACTAGAAAGCTGGCAAGCATCAAAATGCCCACCACCGGAACCATCCAAAACGAAACCGCATTGAGGCGAGGAAATGCCATATCGCGTGCCCCGATCATCAGCGGCACCAGATAATTTCCCAGTCCTACTAAAACAGGGAATGTCCACATAAACAGCATGATCGAGCCATGCATCGTGAACAGGGCATTATAAACGGTGCGATCGACCAGATCGGCGTCGGGGGTAATCAGTTCACCCCGCATCACCATCGACAACAAGCCTCCAATCAGGAAAAAGACAAAAGACGTGACAATATATTGGATGCCAATGACTTTGTGATCGGTGCTGAAGGTAAAAAATCGCTTCCAGTTGTCGGGCGCACCGGGGTACGGCTGTCCGCGAACGACTTCTGGAGCATCGAGCGAGATGTTCGTCATAAGTTACAATCCTTGAGCGATTTCCTACGGAACGCTACGCGAACGCTAAATGAGAGCAAGCCACATTAGGCAGGCGGACGGATCAGATCCCCGACTTCTTGAAGGAGTCGGGGATCTTGTCTTTCACGAATGGTTTAGGACTGCTATATCCGGTTCATGCTTAGGCGAATAATTCACCACAGGTGGCGGTGCAGGTGGGATGGTGTCCCAACCGCGAACGGCTACCTTGCCTTTCGTTGCACCCTCCTGCTCATTTGATTGGCTGTACTCAAAAGCAGCCTGATTAAAGGCAGGGGTGGGCGACACAGCAGCAGCATCGGCAAGCCATTGTTGATACTCGTTGACTGGCTGAACAACGACATCTGCCTGATTTGCCGCAAAGTAAGTGCCACTAAACATAGAATCGCGCAGGCGATAGGTTCCGGTTTTAACAGGAGTCAGTTCAAAATCGATATCGTGATTGGGAACGATATCTTGCTTCAGGCGAAATGCCGGAATGTAAAAGCCATGCAACACATCCTCCGATCGCAATGTGAACCGCACCCGGCGATCGACTGGTAAATGTAACTCAGTACTGGTGATATCCTGTTTCGGATAATGGAAAACCCATGCCCATTGCTTAGCGATCACATCAATTTGCTCAATGGGAGCAGTTTCGGCTGCATTCTGAATTTCCTGCTGAGGCGTGCTATCAAAGGGTTCAGCGTAAGCAGACTGCATCACCTGCGGCATGTGCAAATGCACCAGTTCCATCGGGCCCCGCACCGCCATTTTTTCGTAAGTCCGATAGCTAACAAAGGAAAGCGTTAACACCAAAACCAATGGCACTCCCGTCCAGACAATCTCCAGCCAGAGGTTGCCTTCAATCGGGGGGCCATCGCTCATGTCATACTTACTGGCTCGATGAAAGACCAACGAGTAGAGGAAAGGCCCGATTACACCTAAGTAAATGAATGTGCCTAACCCAGTGAAGAGACTGAATAAATCATCCTGCAACTTTGCTTCTGCTGCCGCTTCTGGCGGAAACCAGGAATAGGATTGCTGCGCCATCCACAAGCTAGCCAATGTAGCCAGGATGGCATAGACCGTTATTATTAGAATTGCGCGGAGTTTGAGCATGAGAGCGATCGGATCATAGTTAGAACAGCGAACTGAGAGGAGAAGGCAGAGGGAAGGAGGCAGAAGGCAGGAGGCAGGAGGTAGAAGGCAGGAGGCAGGAGGTAGAAGGCATGAAGGAGGAAGACTTTAAACTTTTGCCCTTTGCCCTTTGCCCTTTGCCTTCCCTACAGTTGATGAGGAAGGAGGAAAAACTAAGGATTACTTCTGCCTTCTGCCCTTTGCCTTCTGCCTTCCCTACAGTTGATTAGGATTTTGTCCCAAGTGCAGCATTTGATCGGCTGTAACGTGAATGCCGAACTCAGCACCCAGATGTGCGCCCAGTGTTCCCTGCACAAACATCAGAGCAAAAACAAATAAACCAGCAGCGAGATAACTCCACTGCACCTGTCTTGCCATGTCTTTGCGCCACTGATAGCGCTGAAAGCCCCGCCAGACGGTCATTCCCACAATCAAGGTCAAAATTAAGACACCCCCCACGCCGTGTATAATCATCGTTTCCAGGGCATGAAGCCCCCAGGCGCTGGTGACATCCGCAAGCGGTACGGCTAAAGAAACTTCAAACAAACCCGCCATGACCGTAAAAAAGGTAATGATTGCTGATGCCAGCAGGTTATACCAACCGACATCAAACAGCGAGGAGCGAGTAACGGGAATCGCCAGAAACTTAAACGCCGCCTTGTCCAGGGGAAACAGCACCCCTACAATGTCAAAGGCGATCGCTACAATAAATAACCCTAGCGTTAGATGCACCAGGTTGGGATGGATGGGAATTATGTAGGGCAACCCATTAACTCCCAAACTGCCCCACTCTTTCAGCAGGTCTGGATTCATGACAAACCTCCTTTAATTGCATCTACGACAGGAATCGTATGCAAGCCATAAACCCACACGAGTAAGCTGCCCAGGTATGACTGAATACAAACTAGCCCAACTAGCAGCACACTCGCTGCCAGGTAAGGAATAGGTAACTGCGGTCTTTCCTGCAACCGAATCACATAGCGCCATGCGGTGACAATCGCCAGAATTCCTGAGAGCGACCAGCCCAAAATTGTATGGACATTCAGCGTTGAAACTGATGCAGCGTAAGGTTCTGCCAGACCTGCTTCAATCTGTCCAAAAATAATTGCAATGAAGATCGAAACCGTTGCGAAAGCCAGATTCCACCAACCGACTTCATACAATTTGGCATTTTTTGTGAAATATCCAGCGATATCGCAAAACACGGCAAACAGTACCATCGCAATCACGAAATGCACCACGATTGGGTGAATGGTATCGGGATAAGGAAGGTTATGCTCGTTGAGAGGCGGAAGATACTTAAACACAGTTTTCTACAAACATGCAGTGACAGTGAAATGGGGATAGTCCTGAGAAATTATATTGGCAATTCAACTGTTTAATGGGGTATTTAATAAAGATCTAATAGACATAAAGGCATAACTCCTGAGCTTCAAGAGTTCCTGTTTGGAGGTTATCCTTCTTTCTTGTTTTACAAAATCAATCTAAAGAGTGAAGCGTCCTCCTTCCTCTCTCCGATAATGCGTTCAATGACCGGCTGATTAGTTGAGAAATTCTTCAGCCCATTGATCGTAATCGCCTATTTGAGATCATGTAGCTGCCCTGGGAGATTGTTATGGTTCATGATGGCATTATTGGGCTGGGTGAAAGCCGCCGGAATGACGATGCAAGCGTTGTAGTTGTATAAGTTCTCTTCTACGCCAAAAGGCAGATAAAAGGCAGTACAAATGCCAAAATTTTTTTGAAGACCTCTGGGGAGAGAGTTTTAGCCATCATAGGGCAGCTCGTTGCAGCTTCGCTGACACTGCTGGCGAATTCAATTGGAACATCTCAAAATCTGTCACCGACGGCAATTAATTAGTCACTGTACAGTACAGATATAAGCCGATGGCGAGATTTGAACTCGCGACCGTTCGATTACGAATCGAATGCTCTACCCCTGAGCTACATCGGCACCGATAGACTAATATAGCAAGTTTTATCCAGTATATTCAATATATGAGGCCCAATTTCTTGGACGATGCTCACTTAGACTGGTTTTGGGGGTCAAGGTTGAGCCGTTAGAGAGAGTAGAGGAAAAGACCTAACTCCGCAAGTGGTCGTCCAACTCCTGCCTTTCCTTAGCTGAAAATTTACCAAAGTCATGTCAACATTAAGGTACGAAAGAAAAATTAACAACTGATGACTGACTCAACTCCAACAAAGCGTAAGCCCAATGGCAAAAGTAACCCACGACAGCTCAGTCCAGAAAAATATGCAAGATTGAGAGCTGAGGCAAAAACGCCTTACCGTATATTGAGACAATTTATTTATTTGGCTTTTGGTGCCTCCGGCTTGATTGGTGCTTTTGTCTTCTTCGCTCAATTAGCGGCTGGACAAGAAGTCGCCACAGCCCTTCCTAACTTGGCACTGCAAATTGGTGTTATCGCCCTAATGGTTTGGCTATTTCGCCTTGATCAAGGTTCAGAACGCAAGCGTAAGGCAGATTAGCTCCAGAGCGATACCTTTGCGATACCTTTATGGGTAGGGGTAGTTTTAGGGGCACTGCGATCAGGGAAGGATAAGTTTTATCAGGATTTAATCACAAGTTGTTAGGAGCTTATGCCAGTTTACCAGTCATGTGGTATTACTGACTGGGGTACTAATTTCTCTAACAAGTAACCACTGTCCTCTTTTAAGAATTCCAGGCTCTACAGATACTTTACCTCTGTCGAGTTCATCCGAAACTATGGAAATCGAACAGCGACTAGGTCTATATCAGGTTTTTCTCAAGCTCTACGAGCATCATCGTACTTTGCTAGATGAAATTCTCCAGCTTGAAAAAACCAGTAGTAAAAGCTTTTCCAGCGTGCCAACCCGGTATGTCACTGGTATCATTCAGGGTGATCAAGTTGATCTGGTCACAAACTTAGCAGATGGGAAAACCCAGATTCTAAGACAGCCTCAAGGAATCTGGACAATCGGCCGCGATCGCCAACTCTGTATACCCATTTCAGATCGGCGGTTGTCTCGGCGTCATGCTGTCATTCAATACATTAAAAACAAAGGGTTTTACCTGATTGACCTCGATAGCACGAATGGTTCCTTCATCAATGGGGAACCCGTACACGGACGGATGCCTCTTAAAGATGGCGATCGCATTCGGCTCAGTAGTCTTGCCTTTTCCTTTTTTCTGTGCGATAAAACTCAGGCTCTGCCTGAAACTCCCCCAGATATCTTGGCGAAGCTAGAGGCTGTAACTACGCGTTCAATTCCGGCAACGCCACAACCCTGGACATCTCCAGTATTAGACCAAAGCTCCAAGACTCCATCCGCTGAGCAGAAAGAGGAAACATCACAATTTTTGCAGGAAGAATTCGACCTAAAAGACTCTGCTCCAGAATTGGCAGTTCCTCAGTTAAGTGCTGCTCAGCAGTCGGAAATCTTAGATCGCTTTTTCAGCCGGCAAATTCATAAAGCTAGTCAACAGAACTAGGGGTCAAGAATCGAGAGAGTGAACTTGTTGGTACTGACTTAAATTCCAACCTCTATTCCCCATCACCCCTAGTTATACGATTTCATTTTTGAGGCACTACATCCCAACCCCCTTAGCCCCCCTGAGTAAGGGGGGACAAGAAAAGTATCTGTAGCAAACAAGCCAGAGAATTGCTATTACACGATCGCAACAGCTAGATCTCCTCAAAAATTTCTTCTTCCTCCTCGGCATCAACAGGGGAAACGGAGTTAGCTTGAACCACAGCTCCCATATCTAGCTTTTCGCGCACTTGCCGATCCACATTGGCGGCAAATTCATCGTTTTCTTCCAGATACTTAACCGTGTTATCACGACCTTGGGCAATATTGTCACCGTTGTAGCTGTACCAAGCTCCTTTACGGTTAATTACCCCGGTTTGTTCAGCTAGGTCAACTAGACAACCCAACCGGGAAATTCCTTGTCCAAAGATAATATCAAACTCCGCAATTCGGAAAGGAGGTGCGACTTTATTCTTGGCAACTTTAACTTTGGCGCGGATACCGTATTCGCCTTCACTCCCCTTTTTCAAAGTTTGAATTCGACGAATATCTAAACGAACCGAAGCATAGAACTTGAGGGCATTACCTCCCGTTGTCACTTCTGGAGAACCATAGGTAACACCAATTTTTTGTCGTAGCTGGTTGAGGAAAATCACCGTGCAGCCTGATTTCCCGATATTACCAGCGATTTTACGTAGCGCTTTACTCATCAAACGCGCTTGTAACCCAACTTGGTTGTCGCCCATTTCGCCTTCAATTTCTGCACGAGGCACCAAAGCGGCTACCGAGTCAATGACGACGATATCCACTGCGGCCGAGCGCACTAGTTGATCAACAATTTCTAATGCTGCTTCGCCATTGTCGGGTTGGGACACCAAAAGATTGTCGATGTCAACGCCCAAAGCAGCAGAGTAGGTGGGGTCAAGGGCGTGTTCAGCATCAACGAAAGCTGCAACACCTCCATTCTTTTGCACTTCTGCCACGGCATGTAAGGCTAGCGTTGTCTTACCGGAGCTTTCTGGGCCATAGATTTCAATAACGCGCCCTTTCGGCAAGCCACCGCCTAAGGCTAAATCCAGAGTAATTGCGCCACTGGAGATCGTTTCTATCTTCATACGACTGGCATCTCCCAGGCGCATAATGGAGCCTTTGCCAAAGCTACGCTCAATCTGGTTGAGTACCAGATTCAACGCTTTTTCCTTATCGGGATTGTTTGTGATTTGGGTAGCCATCAATGCCTCAAGAACTGGGTAAAGGATGTGTTGGAAATCACTATAGATCAAGTGTTCTCTATTTTAACGCTCTGCTGGGAAGAGTTGAAGGCGAGTTTATGATTGTATAAGATGCCAAAAACCTTTATTTTCAGTGGATTTGAGGAAATTTACCTGCCCTACCCCTGTGTTTTTTTACCCCATCGATATATTATTTCTTTGTGATTGGCTATTCTGTATTACATAGAGCCGATTCAGCTTGTTGAATGAGCTTCTACCCTTATCAATAGAGCCATTTGAGAGATTCGCGATCGCGCTGGGACAGTTGGTTTCTCGTCAAACTGCGCTAATCTCTATCTGTGCAGTTTTTAAAAATTCTACGTAATTATACGTAGAATTAAAGTAAAAAATATGACATTTAATTTTACTGATTCACAGATACCCGACGCAGCTCTATCCGTTGGTGGGTTAACAGACTACATTCAGGCGTTACTCGAACAGGACGACCAACTCCGGCAGGTTTGGGTGGTTGGCGAAGTCTCTAGTACGTCTCAGCATCGAAGTGGAATATTTTTCACGCTTCAAGACCCAGATTCTAAGGCTTCAATTCAGTGTGTTGTATGGAATAGTCAGCGCAGTAAGCTGGTGCAACAGCCTGTATCAGGAGAGCAGCTTATCGTTTTGGGTAGTATCCGGGTTTATCCGCAGCGAGGACAGTATCAACTGACTGCTTGGCAGGCATTACCAGCAGGTGAAGGGTTGCAGGCATTACGCTATCGACAACTTAGGAACCGATTGGAGGCAGAAGGGCTGTTTGCCCAACAACGGAAGCGCCACCTTCCCACACATCCTCAAATTATTGGTATCGTTACCTCACCACAAGCAGCGGCTTGGGGAGATATTCAACGCACACTCCGGCGACGGTATCCGGGTTTACGGGTTTTGTTGTCACCAGCTCAGGTACAGGGCGAACTTGCCCCAGTATCTATTGTTGCCGCTATTAAGCGAGTTGAACTCGATCGCAGAGCACAACTGCTGATTTTATCGAGGGGAGGTGGAGCATCTGAGGATTTGGCTTGTTTTAATGATGAACGGGTAGTAAGAGCGATCGCACAATGTTCTATTCCCGTCCTCACTGGCATTGGTCATCAACGGGATGAGTCTTTGGCAGACTTGGTGGCGGATGCCTATGCCCACACCCCTACAGCAGCCGCAGAATTAGCGGTTCCAGAACTGCGTACCCTGTACGCCGAACATCAACAGCGACAACGTGTTCTTTATAACACCGTACATCACGTTCTAGAAGACTCCCGCCATCAACTGCAACGCCTCAAAGAACGATTGCAGCGACTACCTCTTGAGCGGCAGCTACGGGACGAACAAAAAGCGATCGCGTCCAAACGCCAGCAGTTGATGCAAGCTACATCGCGACGTCTCTCTCAAGCTACTCAACATTGTGAATTCTTGCGGCAACAGCTAGCAACCCTTGACCCAGAAAATGTTTTGAAACGAGGCTATGCCGTGGTGCGGACAGAAAACGGCATGATTGCGCGATCGACTGCTCATTTAGTCCCCGAACAGGAACTACAAGTACAGCTAGGTGAGGGCCAAGTTAAGGTTAAGGTTACAGAGATTCTGGATTAGAGATTTGCTTTTTGCCTCATGTTATCGGAACGCTTCCTATCCCTCAAGGTGATTTTCTATAGCGAGCGATCGCATCCAAGACCATCTGTTTGCTAGAGCCATCTTTAATAGTTCCGACGACCTCAAGGGCTTTGTCGTGCTGACCTTTCTCAGCT
This sequence comes from Cyanobacteriota bacterium, assembly GCA_040756535.1. GTDB lineage: Bacteria > Cyanobacteriota > Cyanobacteriia > Cyanobacteriales > Coleofasciculaceae > JBFLZA01. Next base: position 3,193 of record JBFLZA010000167.1, on the reverse strand, counting down.
AAGGTGATCGCAATCGTCGCAAAGGCTCTCGCTTTCAAATCGGCGTTGTCGATCGTTTGAGCTACCCCAAGGGCTTTGTCGTGCTGACCAGCATTGGCATAATTAAAGGAGCTATAAGCTAACTTTACGGAATCGTTCCCTAAATTAGAGCGTTCTGTCTTATAAACCGATCTAGGAGAAGCAAGATCTCGTGTATTGGGGTTGCATTCTAGGTTATTACCTCGCACGATTGGAGCGGCAGGACGCTGTTTACTAGGGGATTTAGTCTCACAAGCGATCGCTACTGTCAAAAGCTCCTCTGTCTGTCCATTATCGACTGCTAGAAATGCTAAAAAGACAGCCCCAACATAGCCTCTGAGTCCCTCTTTGCGAGGAGTCGCATAGTTAAATACCGCTAAGGGCGTGGCACGAATTGAATAGTCGTAGTTTTCTGTCTGAGGTTTAATGTTAATACCCAGATCTGCCATGGAATCGGTAAACTCCTGTTTCTCTAGAAAGTAGGCTTGCTGGGCACGGTTCATTGTGCCGAGATTGTTTTTTACTTGCGCTTGCTTAGCTTTCCCAATTTTGCCAAACATAGAAGGCATGGCAATGACAAAAAGAAAGGCGAAAAGATATTGAAGAACAGTTATATCGAAAACACGCAGGTGTATATCGAAAACACGCAGACCATTTTGCGGGGTAGTCTCTTGAGTGTCTGTATAAGCTGCTTCTAACGGGGAGGGGGAACCGTTGGCTTGCAGAGCTTCAAGTGCTTCGCGTGCGTTGGAGAAGCGCAGTTCTGGAGCTGGATCGATTAAGGTTTCTAACCAATGAGTGAAACTAGCACTTAAGCTAACTTGATCTCGGAATTGTAGACGCATCTGACGCTGGGGCAAGTTAACAGGTGCAATACCAGTTAATAAATGAATCAGAGTCGCTCCCAGTGCGTAAAGATCACTCGCTGGCACGGCGCGTCCCCACAGTTGCTCTGGTGGAGCATAGCCTCCCGTGCCAACTACAGTGAAGGTGGCTCCTTCTGCCTTAGCTTTTTCTTGCACTGCACCGAAATCCACTAGATAAACTTGATTATTTTCTCCCCAGATAATATTGCTAGGCTTGATGTCTCGATGCAGTACTGCCGGACTCAACTCGTGCAGATAAATAAGTATGTTCAACAACTGAGTCGCTATCTCTTTTGTCTCTGCTTCTGTAAAGCGTTTGCCATTTTTTAACTGTTTCTGTAAGGAGATTCCTGGGATATAGTCCTGCACTAACCCAAACCAGGGTAACTCACCGCTATTGGATGGCTCTGTGGAAAAATAGTCCCGATATTTGGGAATGTAGGCATGATTGAGATGTTTCAGAACTTGAGCTTCTCGCTCAAATAACTTGAGGTCTTCCCAGTGAATTTGGGGACTGAAGGGCAGCAGCTTAACAATTACTTGCTCTCTAGCTTGGGTTGCTATATCAAGAGCCAACCAGGTTTGACGACCCGCATTGTTTCCTAGCTGTTGTTTGAGTTGATAACGTTCCTGTAAAATTTGTCCTGCTTCTAGCATAATTCGTTAAGTTTAATTCTTAATAGTTTCCAACCAATTTTGTATTTCTTCAACTAACCAGTCGCCTTCAGCTTTAGTTAATCCCTTAAATACATGTTTCTGATTATTAATTTGGATGGCAACTCCTTCACCGAAGATATATTGAATATTTTTAATTTCTGTAATCTGGCAAATTGGGCGGTGAGCGCTACGAAAAAGAGAAAATAATTGCCGCTCAGTTACTAATTGTTTTATAGTGAAGTAAATAGCCTGATTTCCGAAACAACCTAGCATAAGTTGCTTTAAAGCAGTACAGAAGCCAATCCAGGGATATACCAGTAAAACTATTATCGGGATAGAAACTATCCATGTATGGAGAATAAAGGTTCCTAGAGTGACCATTACTCCCCAAAGATTCCCATAAAAATTGGCTCTACTGAGACCAATAAGTGTTAATATTATTATCAAAATTGGTAATAATAGAAATATTTGTGAATAAACAAGCCCAAGTAATTTAACTATAAATGTAATAACGTTTTCAGATGTTATTTGGCGCGGAATTTTAATAGCCAACTGCATTGGAGACTTTTTAAGTTGAATTTGACTGCCAGCAGGTTTACAACTTATTTGGACTAAAGGGATGAAGAAATGACCTGTTTTCAGCGCTTCTAAGGCTTGAGCGGCCCAACTAAATCGCCGTTCTAAATCAGGTTCAATGAGGGATTCGATCCAGCGGAGAAAACTGGGATTGAGACTGATGCGATCGCGAAATTGAATACGTAAATTCCTCTGAGGTAAATCTGCGGGAGCTGTACCCGTTAATAAATGAATTAAGCTAGCTCCCAAGGCATACAAATCGGATGCCGGAACCGCCTTTCCGTAAAATTGTTCTAGGGGAGCATAACCTGCTGTACCGACTACTGTGAATGTTGCTCCTTCAACCGCAGTTGGGTCTTGCACTGCACCAAAATCTACTAAATAGATTTGTTCATCCTCTCCCCAAATTAGATTGCTGGGTTTGATATCTCGGTGCAGTACAGGAGGATTTAACCCATGCAGGTAAATTAGTATCTCCAGCACTTGGGTAGCAATTGAGCGCACCTGCTCTTCGGTAAAGTGCTTACCCTGATCAAGGAGTTGCTGAAGCGATTGACCTGGAATATAGTCTTGCACCAAAGCAAACCAGCATAACCCCTCACCCCTGTCCCGATCCAAGGAAAAATAATCGCGATACTTGGGAAGGCGGGGATGGTTGAGATTTTGCAGAACTTGAGCTTCTCGCTCAAACAGCTTGAACTCATCCCACTGCATTTGGGGGCTAAAAGCCAGCAACTTCACAATGACTTGCTGCTGTGATGTTGGCAGTTGCTCTTGTGCAAGCCAGGTTTGACGACCAGCATTTTGCCCTAAGCTTTGTTGCAGATAATAGCGCCCTTGTAAGAGTTGTTTGGCTTGCAGCATCTTGTCGTGATTCGTTAATAAGTTGAATAAGATAATAGACTTCTTGCAAAAGTCGAATTTACCCCCCTTAGTCCCCCCTGTATCTTGGGGAAACTAACTCCCTCCCTGAAATCAAGGGGAGGGTTGGGGTGGGGTACTTTGTATTTTTGCAAGAGGTCTAATCTGTGGGAAATATGAATAATTGTTACGCAAGTCGAGAGCCTATCTCTCTT
>JBFLZA010000166.1:0-14316 GCA_040756535.1 Cyanobacteriota bacterium | reverse complement strand
CCTTACTATCCCTTTGCAGAGGATGCCGCCCATTTCCACTCCACCCTTAAACAAGCTTGTGATGCTCACCACTCGGAATATTACCCCGTGTTCAAACGTTGGTGTGATGAATATTTCTACTTAAAACATCGGCAAGAAACGCGAGGTGTAGGCGGAATCTTTTTCGACTATCAAGATGGTCGGGGTCAATTGTATCGCAGTTCTAATCCAGATGGAGCAGCAGCGGCTTATAGTAACCAAGTGGGAACTCCAACACCGCACAATTGGGAAGATTTGTTTGCTTTTGTCAAGTCCTGTGGCGAATCATTTTTACCCGCTTACTTACCGATCGCACAACGGCGAGGGAAGATGGAGTATGGCGATCGTGAACGCAACTTTCAACTTTATCGTCGTGGACGTTATGTGGAATTTAACTTAGTTTATGACCGAGGCACGATTTTTGGACTGCAAACCAACGGACGTACCGAGTCCATTTTGATGTCTCTACCGCCGCTAGTACGTTGGGAGTACGGTTATCAACCCGAACCAAATACACCGGAAGCGGAGTTGTATGAAACGTTCTTAAAGCCTCAAGATTGGGCTAATTGAACACCGGGGGGAGCTTCAAAAGGATGAAGCAGATTCCCACCAGCCCCGCAAAGGGTGGTTTTTAGGCGGCACATAACACCCTTTTAGTCGAATTGCATTGAGCGCATCACATAGTACTGATGAATTAAGACCTGATTCCTCTGACCAATGCTTGATTATCTCTGGAGTTGATAAAATCTGAAGGTGCGGTGCCTGCCTTTGAAAAAACGAGATCGCCTTTTTGTCGTCGGTTGCTATCGCCCAGCCGCGATGAATGGCGATCGCGCAAGTTGCAGACTCACCGTCGTCCCCAAGCTCGAAGACATAGTTTACAAACGTTTGGGCTTCTTCTTCTGACTTAAAGTCAACAACTTTTAGTAGTCCTTGTGCAATGGCTTCCTCAAACTGAGTCGCCCCCTCGTTCTCCTCGCCCTCAAGGCGGCGGAGTGAATTTAATTCGCGCTCTTGTACAACCTGGGTAACTGCAACCTGAACGGGAATAGCCTGCAAGATTGCTAGCAATTTGCCCGAAGCACAAAAGTTTAGAACACAACAGGCATCAAGAAGAATATGGGAGTGAGCAATTTGCATAACTTAACTTCCCATTATTCCTACACCTGGCGAAGATCTAAATGAGTAGCTTCCTCCATCATTCCGCTTGAATACTCTCGCAAGCCTGTTGCAATGCGACGGGCTTCTAGACGATCAACGCTGAGGAAATCAGCGAAGCGCCCTTCAGTAATAAGCCCCTGATCTAGTGCTTCAATGGCAAGGTGCTGGTAGTGGATTGGAATCATATCAGTGCGTTGTGGGATTTCTTTTAAGCCAAGCTCTTGCTGTACTTTTCTAACTTTCAGTCCACGATCGCGCAGGCGATCCCAAGTTCCCGATGGTAGAAGCTTCATTGCTTCTAATCGATTAACGAGGGCTTCAATGGATACACCATAGTAGTGAGCCAAAGTAAATAAATTAGTTGGAGTAAACTTGCCATGCGCCTGGTACATATCGTTGAACCGTTTAAGCAAGCCACTCGTCGGCATCAAAAAATAGTCTGGGAAGGTGTCAGCTAGTCGTTCACTCTCTGGCTTCCTTTGGTACTGCTCCTCATAGTCGAGTACAGGCTGGCGTCGATGGGCAAGAAAGTGAAGGAATTCATGAGCCAGCGACCAACGCCGTCGCTCTTCAGGGTGGTTAGCATTAATTGCTATACACCCACCGAGTTTTTCATCGTAGCTGTATATGCCTGAATATTTGGATGGCATCTCCAGATAGAAGATGCGAAGTCCTACACCCTGCTCTAGGATGTCTCGCAGAAGAGGAATAGGGCCGTCTCCAAGCCCAATCCGCTGACGTTCTGCGATCGCAATGCTCTCCGCAGCAGCCTCTATCGGCATACCCGTCACCTCATAATCTTGAGGATAATTCTGTGGAAGTGGTGCGTCCATTATCTCCTCAAGCTCCATGTAATTCCGGCACAACTCCTCCAAGCGCAGAATGACGGGTTCGATCTGCGACTCTTCTACATCATTTCGTCGGTAGGCTGCTCGGAATTGAACCTCGAAAGGTTGCACCACAGGACGTGATTGAACAAAATCACTGACTGCTCGTCCGTAAGCACGGGCAAGCTTGATCAGTTCGGTTGGCTTAAGACGACGCTCTCCTTTCTCAATTGCGACCATAGTTGTACGTGCAGCGTCGATGACTTTAGCCGCATCAGCTTGGGTCATTCCGCATTTATTACGCGCCTGTTGAAGGAGTTCCCCCAATCTCCGCATATCAATGTTGTCAAGGACGTTGTTAGTCATGGCAAGAGTCCCTCAACTTTGTGAAGTGACAGCTCTGAAGATGCTTGCCGTTCGCTATTTTTATCCAAGAGCTCGGCTGCAATTCGGGATTCTACAGTATCCCATTCGACAACGTAAGTCCGATAGAGCTTGATCAAACGGCTTTGCATCTCAGCAGGCAGTAACTTTTCTGCCGCAGCACTTCGATCAACGATGTCGTCTAGCGCGAGAAACTCTCTAGTTAAAGCTTCCCATTGAAAATTAGGATTATCTGAAGCACCAAGCAGGCGATGGAAGGTCAAAACTTGCGCGAGCATATGGCGCAGATGCAAGCTTGTATCTCCTGCTGGGCGTTTTCCATGAGGCACAACATAGCGAGTCCTATCTTCTATTTTTGAAGCAGCAAGTGCCTGCTTTCTCAAAATACAAGAGGAGCAGTATCCACACTGAATGGGTTGCTCTGACTGACGGTGTGGGCTGTCACATGACATAGTTAGCCGTGGCAGGTCGCTCCTCCCATCTTCAGCCAAGGCTTTGCACATTTCGGCTTTAGTCCAAAAGAGGAATGGGTTACGCACCTGAAACTCTTCTCCCAAAAGCTCTGAAACGACATCGGTCACCATCAGCAAAGTCAGTGGATGAACAGAACGGGAGTGATCTAATCCCACAGCAGATGAGCGGTACGGAAGATTGATTGCACCGATTCCGTTCTCATACACACAAAGAACTTTCTGACCCATTAGGTACGCATAAGCAGCGCCAAGTAATGTAAAGACAACGCCTCGCGCACGAAAAATCTTGTTCTTTTGATGCAGGCTGCTATCAGAGAAGCGGATTGGAACTCGGCAGAGATTGAGGGGATTCGGGAAGGAAGGCTGGAGTGCTTTAAATACGTGTTCTTGTCGGGCGTAGACATTATCATTGCTACCAGTTCCGAACAGCATAAATGGCGCTGTATGACTTGTTTGGAGTTGCGTATAAAGACCTGCAAGAGCATCAAGGCCGCCACTCCATAGTGCCACCTCACACTCTTCAGGGTCATTCGGAAATACTAGTTGTTGCTCAACTATTCGTCCTGACACGGTTCGTTTTTGAAAATCAAAAGCCCATCGACTTCCAGTAGCCCACCCAAGCAGATTTTCTAGTTTTGCTTGAAATGAGCCAGTGTTTAGCAATTCTGGATGACGCACTGGAAGGACTAGGCGAATGCGGCTCTGCTCTCGGCGCAGATGTTGGACAGCAAGGCGATCGGAAGCATGAATTGCAACAGCAAGGTCAATCAGATCGGCAACGACGGATGGAAACTCTCGCTGAATCCGGCATCCAAACTCCTTATCATCCACAGTGAGTCCAATGGTACTCTCCTTGTCTCTGGAGTGATCGATAAAGCGAACAAATCCATTGCTATTCAGCACAGGACTAAAATGCAATGTGTAATCGCTATCGTGGGTATGGTGCTTCTTCATCATGTCTAACCCGCAGTGCATAGGAGATCTTCATCCAGGTCTACTGGCTTCAATTCAGGGCGTCGCGGCAATCGTAGGTTGGCTACACTTTGATCTTCAGTTGCCTTTTTAGCCCATTTGCTTGTTGCAGCAAGAATGTCTGCCTGAATCTCCTGAATACGCCTGTTGAGGGTCACTTCGTCAATCCCAGCGTGATGTTCAGAGGTTAGCGGTATGCGTTCTTTAAATTCTGATTCGTAAACCTCGTACATATAATGCTTCAAAATCGCTTCTGAAGCGCTGTCAGTATCTACTTCTCGCTCATATCTGAGAGCGTTAAGAAAGCTTTTACCAGCACGGAGAGTAAGTTCCTTTAAGTAATGTGATCCATCGGCTTGCTGTGTTAATCTATCGAACTCCACACTCAAGGCAGCCCAATCCACAAAGCCATTGTCACTAGCATCGCTGATAGCTCGCTCTAAGCTTTCCCCCATATGCTTGGCGAGCATGACAGGAAGATCACCTTTTCTCATGAGGTCTCGCTTGAGTGCTTCTATCGCAACCCGAGCACATTCATCGCTATCTGCCTTTCCTTCACAAAGCCACTGGTACGGCTTTTTATAGAGCTGTGCCAGCCTACTGTGAACAATATCTCCGTCGGGCATGGCCGAATCTCCAAAGCTCGGAGCTTGCTTCTATGATGAAGTTATCTTATTGACCTGACAATGTCAATTCTTAGCAATACTATTTTAAGTAAATGTCAGATTTTGGCAGACAATCAAGAAATAAAGTGGTACTCATCACAGCAGCCTTAGCCCAAGTCAATCTCGCTCTCCAGAGATCGTTACGATATATTAAGGCTGTCTAATAGCCAATCAGCTCATACAAACCTTAGTCCAACGTGTCCAAAATGCTCAACAGTCACTCCAAGATTAGTGACCAACATCAATTTGCAGAACAAGCTCAAGGCTTGAAGAGTAGAGAGGAAGAGTATGAAGGCTCTTCCGACAACTCCTCTTTGCAGCAGGCTATCCCATCGCCTCACGAGGTTGACGAACTTCCTGCTGGAGGTTCTGACCCGTCTCGATTCGACTGGAAGGAGGTATGGTATCCTCTGCATTACATTGAAGACCTCGACAAGTCAAAACCGACACCCTTTACATTACTCGACCAAGACCTTGTAATCTGGTGGGACAATACAGCCTCCTGTTGGAGAGTCTTTGAGGACAAATGCCCTCACCGCCTTGCTCCCCTCTCGGAGGGTAGGATTGCTGAAGATGGTTTATTAGAATGCCCCTATCACGGTTGGGCTTTTGTGGGTTCAGGTCAGTGCGATCGCATTCCGCAGCAAGTCAAGGATACCAAAGCAGAGGCTTCCCAACGAGCCTGCGTAGCTTCACTACCTACAACTGTGCGACAGGGACTGCTATTCGCCTATCCTGGCAAACCGGAGAACGCAGATCAAACAAAGGTTCCAATCGTCGATCTATTGGAGGACTCATCAGATGAGTGGGTCTGCATTAATACCTTTAGAGACCTTCCTTATGATGCACTCACTCTCATGGAGAACGTGCTCGACTCCAGTCATCTTCCCTTCACACACCACCAATCGGTAGGAAACAGGGTAAACGCTGGGCCAGTGGAACTTGAAGTAGTTTCCTCTGGAAAACAAGGCTTTAAAGGAATGTGGGAAGAAGGGCCACGGCGCGGAACGCTTGGACGGCAGGACACAACATTTATCGCACCGGGGTTGATGTGGCACGACTTAACATCCAAGCAGTTCGGCAGAACGTTAACCGTCGTCTATGCTACCCCAATTCGCAAGGGTCAGTGCCGTTTATTTGCCCGCTTTCCCTTCAAGTTTTCCTCTAAAATACCTGGCTTATTCATCAAGCTGACACCGCGCTGGTATTCTCATCTCGGACAAAATGCTGTCTTGGAAGATGACCAAATTTTCCTGCACCACCAAGAGCGTTATCTGGAGGAGGACGGTGGCAGTGCTAATTTTGCCAAAGCGTTCTACTTACCTACCAAGGCAGACCAATTTGTGATTGAACTGCGTAAGTGGGTGAACAATTACAGTATCGACCCCTTTGCAGGGGCGACTTTGCCGCCAGCTTTACCGAAGGAGAAGCTGTTGGATCGGTATTACTCGCATACGCTCAAGTGTTCTAGCTGTTCTAAAGCGCTGATCAACCTAAAGCGATTAAAGGTGGGGGTTGCTTTAACGGCTGCGATCGCTTGGTCTATCGCTCCACTGCTCTTACTGATCTTTGACCAAACCTCTGTTCTCAGCGTAGCGCTTTCAAGCACAGTAAGCCTTGCCTGTATAGCAGCTTGGCTCTGGCTGACTTCCTTGGAAAGGCAATTCTACGAAGGTCGAGACGTGCCGCTACGAAACCTGCCTGAGAAAAAGTAGAAACCCCAGCTTCTCAAAAAAAAAGAGAGCCACTTTTGGCGACTCTCCCGATCATCAGGGTGCATCTACTAGACACATTATGTCTTTCCGGGGTGAGGGGTGTCACCCCCTATCTCGTCTTTTTAATAAAACTTTACAAAGTCTGTTCCTCAACTTATCTCACACAATCGTTTTTAAGTGTGTTAGGATATCTTCTTCACTCAGGGTGCAAAAACACAGATAGGCGAGAAAGACCTCTTTAACAGTAAGAGGGAATTCTCGAACATGAATAGCGATTCATAGTAACTTAACCCAATCATCAGGGGCATCATCTACAAATAACGGTGGCATCTTCATTATCAGTATCGGGTCTCCCCTAAAAGGGGTCAACCCTGTTCTGAGCTCTATCCCGATTATCAGGCTATCTAATTCGTGTTTCATCTTATTACTGAACAACAGTGAGAACACGATGCATTACTGGGTTATCTATCGGCTATTTATTGGCTAAAAGCGAGGGGTTAACATATTAGCCCCTCGTTTTGAGTTTTAGGGGGTGCTCTTCAATAGCAAAGCGTATTTGTAGAATATAAAACTAGAATCCCAGTAGAACGATATACTGAGCAATCTGAGATTTTTAGTAAAGAAGGGCAGAATGGGGGTTGAAGTACTCTGGAGTCCTGAACCCGTTATTACGGTTCAGCGCTTCTTTGGGGCTAGCTGGGGTTGGTTCTTCGGTGCCATCTCATTGCTTGGAACAGCTAAAGCTATTGCAGTTGTCTTCGCTTTGGTGTTCTGGATTTCAGGGCGACGGCTTGCCTATGGCTTGCTGGGGATTATCCTGTTGGCAACGGCAACAGACGTGTTGATTTGGACACTTTTCCCTGTACAACGTCCTCACGACGCCCAGATTATCATTCGTGCCAAACCGGGAGTGCCGTCGTTTCCCAGTGGGCACACGGTAACAGCAACGACTTTGTGGGGAACACTAAGCGCGTTTGGTCAAATTCCAATAGCCATTGCGATCGCTATTGTTGCTGGAGTGATGCTGTCTCGCCTGTATCTGGGCGTACATTATCTGGCAGATTTGCTTGGCGGCGTGACGATTGGATTGATTCTGGTGGTTGCTTATCAGCGTTTATGGCCAAGGATTTTGCACTGGTTCTCTGGACGCCCCTTTCGGTTTTTCCTCATTCTCGGACTTGCTGCACCCATTGCAGCGTTTCCTTCCACCGGTTTTTCTCCCAGAGGTTGGGAAATCTTTGGGGCGGCTTTAGGGGTAGGAATTGGAATGCCACTCGAATATTGGTATGTTCATTACACTCCGACCAAAATTCCTTTGCGAAAGCAAATGCTAAAGTTAGCGATCGGTTTGGGAGGAATGGCTGCAACTGCATTTATGCCTCGCCTTATCAGCGGCAATGAGTTAGCGCTTGATGCAGTAACGTTTGCGATTGTTTCGTTTTGGGCTGTGTTCCTGGCACCAGCACTGTTCGCACGTATGGGGCTATCAGAGACGGGACTGACGCAGAGATTTACCCAATCCCCCCGTTAAGCTGTTATGCATCTAGTTGGCAATGAAGAAGGAAGCATTCATATTCAAGAATTTTTGACTAGCGATCGCGTGGAATAACACTAATGTCACCGTTGCGTTCCAAGCGAGCCTCTTTCACCTCTCTAGGTTCAGAAAGTTTCCCGTTACTGCGTAGCGCTCCTAGCAAATCCCTTTCGCCAATGTGACTTTTTCGCATAGCATTCCACTGAATCTCACCATCGCGAATGAGCATACGTTCGTTGCCTTTTACAAGCGTAGCAAAGTGTTCATTGCGAAATGCAATTACAGCAAACAGCCAGTGCAATCCCACCAGCACAATGCCTGTTACTAACGTGGCAAAGAAGGGAGCCGAACCGTTGATCGCACGACTCAATACCGACCCAACAATAATGCTCAACAGCACGTCGAAAGCGCTATTCTTGCCGAGAAAGCGCTTCTCACCTACACGCACCATTACTAACCCAGCGATATAGACAATAACAGCGCGTAAGCTCATCTGCAAAGGTGTTAGGGTTTCTGCATCTAACCCCAGTAACCAGCTAATGCCTGCACCACTTTCTTGAACCATGAGCTGTCCCCTTTTTAATTAGCTGGATTGAAAGCTGTTATTTCGTATCTAGAATAGTGCAACTTATATGGCTTATCACCCAATTTTTGGGCACTAGTTATTAAACTCACAAGCTCCAATATTTGTCAAGTCATAGCAAAGGCTCCTACGTCAAATAGAGTTAATAGACAAAAAAATTAAGAGTTGGTTCCAATCTGCAATAGCGCTTTATACCCATAGACCGATGCAGCGGTTAAGAATATCAGGACACTTGGAGGGTAAGTAGGATTGTTTTCTTACCCCTAGCTGAAGTTAAATTTATTAATTAAGAAGAATGTCTCGCTATTTACCGCTTTCATTGCGTTTTATCTTGGGTTTGGTCACACTGATGGGGGTGTTTCACTGGAACACTCGTGCAGACGCGGCCGACTCAGTGGTGCTGAAGTACCGTTTTTTGCGGGAGACGGTGTCAGTTCAAGAATTAACAACCTTTGCCGAAACGGGTGAACTTTCGACTTCCCTAAAAACTTATTTAAGAATGGCGGGAAAAGAGCCAGCAGAGTTGCGGCGCACTCTAACACAAGAAGTGTCAGCGAATCCCATCGTACTCTATCGGGTACTCAATAGCCCTCCAGGGGAATTACTCTTAGATCAAGCCAGTCAGGTGATTCATACACCTACCAATCGGGCTAATCGCCAGTCTTTGCGAGGAGCTTTGGTGAGTTCCGCTCTACCGAATGGGAAGATTACCTTAATAGAAACGCTGCAAAACTACCCAACACCAGAAGTTCATGTTGAGGGCAACCGCCTTGTTGAAGTTGTTCAGAAAATTAGCCAGGTAACTAAGCGTCTGCCAAATATTAGACTTTGATCCAATGCTCTGCTACGCGGGCGAAAGCAAGTGCTAAAGTTTGCGATCGGTTTAGGAGGACTAGGTGCGATCGCACTTGTGCCTCGCCTCATCGGCGGCAATGAGTTAGCGCTTGATGCAGTAACGTTTGCGATTGTTTCGTTTTGGGCTGTGTTCCTGGCACCAGGGCTGTTCACGCGCATGGAGCTATCAGAGACAGGACTAGCGCACAGATTTCCCCAATCCCCCGTTAAGCTGTCATGCATCTAATTAACGCTGAACAACAATGAAGCATTGATATTCAGCTAGATGAAAAAATTTTGGTACAAAAGTGCTATCATCTACTCCCTCAATGTCGATACCTACATAAAAAGGAAAAGCCTTAGAGAACTAGGACAAAACAAAATCCTTAAAATCCACTTTTATAGCTTCAGGTTAGTGATGAAATTGATTACTATCCAACGGCCAACAATCAGGGCAATTGAGCGCTTCTACACTTCCAACTTTCAAAGGATGTACAGCGCATTTGAGATAGGGGTCATTTTTAAAAAAGCGACAGTTCGAGCAGGGAACTTCAGGGCAACGTTTTATACTATCCACATTCTTGCCGACAGTCTTCCGGAAATCCAACCGACTGAAAAAAGTCATTGCCCAAGCAATTACTAAAAAGCCGATAGGGATTATTAAGAATTGGGCACTGGGCTCTGTTACCTCATTAGTAGGTGTCTCAATCAGGGAGGGGTGATTCGACGAGACTTCACTCAATTCCGTTCTCTGAAAGTTTCCCTCGCCTATTGCTTGCCGATTCAAAAGCTCGCTAGTTTGCTTACCTTCAATATCATACATTTCTCGCTATCCAACACTTCCCAGAGAAGTTCTGCTCCTTAATAACTACGCTCTTAAATTTATAACTCAAGCCGTATTATTAATATTTCTATCTCTGGTCTGATTAGATATTCAATTTACTATAGTCTCAAAGTTAGAGGAGATTGTGCTAGTAGTTGTAAAGAAGGTTACAACTTACATAGTCAAAAAAATCGCGCCATTCTGAGTGGTATAAAATCTAACAATTCAAGGCAGCATATACACAAAACTGCTCTATGAATTACCTATGATATTTTAGGCTAACTCTACTCTATTTTTCAGCTACGGGAATAAAATCAAGTTAAAATAATTCACACTTCTCCCTAAGGCATTAAGAAGTATCAATAGAATATTTTAGCAAAGGGAACGCATTAGTATCACAGGAATTTGGCAGGTTAAATTCGTGCCTAGTCCCCCTACTCGCTTGCTGAATTAACTCCCATAGAATACTTGCTTCTACAGAGGAGATAGCGTTCTTTTATGTATGTATCTATGCCTTCACTCTTACACAGGTTGCATGGAGCTGTCGGTTCGATTTCGGACATAACAGATCAATCGATCGCGAATCTAACCGCGCTCAATACTAAACAATCGCTGGAACTCGGCTGTAACAACTCCATAACACTCGCAGGCCGTTGCTTCCAAGCCTTCTCGATTCAGGATGGTAATCTTTCCCCGTTTGTAGCGGATTACTCCTGCTTGGCTGAGGTTTCTAGCTGTTTCTGTGACGCCAGGACGGCGCGTACCCAGCATCTTGGCAATAAATTCATGAGTTAGCGGCAACACATCTTTTCGAGTATTGTCTTGAGCTGCCAGCAGCCAACGGGCGAATCGCTGTTCCAGCGTATGGAGAGCGTTGCAGGCAGCACTTTGCGTAACCTGGGCGAGTAGCGCTTGCATGTAGAGCAGGAGTTGTTTTTGGAGTTCTCCTCCTCGATTAAACTCGGTTTTAAGTACCTCAGCATTCATCTTCAGCAGACTGCCTTCGATCTGCACGACTGCACGGTTGACTGGGCAATTGTCTCCCAAGATAACGGCGATACCCACCATTCCTTCCCTGCCGATTAAGCCAGCCTCAGCTGTCGAACCGTCCTCCATCAGGGCAACATAAGAAACCATTGCATCAAGGGGAAAATAGACGTGCGCGATCGCTTCACCAGAATCATGGAGGACTTCTCCAAGGGAAAGCGAGACGTGCTGCAAGTGGGGGGCAAGGCGCTGGTACTCTTCTTTTGGTAAAGCGGCGAGTAATCGATTAACGGGTTCAGAGGTGTTTTCTGATAAGGGCATGAGGAGTTTTCTTAACTGAGTCATATTGCTAAGCTGTTCAGCCTTTAAATAGGGTATGAGGGTTTGGTGAAAGGGAACTCCTTAACAGGGAACGGGGAACAGACAATACCTGATTTAAAGGCACAACAGGTTAACTTATAAACTCACTCTATGATGAAAGGAACATAAAGTCTGCTCGCGATGCCAAACGGTATTTTGTTTGGGAAACCCAAATAACCAATAGCGCTCTTAGCATACTACCGACTCGATCGCAAAGATGCCTATCTTCGCCTAAAAGTCGGTATAGCACTTTACCTAGTCACCCTTGCAGCATGACATTGCGATCTTTAATTGAGCAGATAATGAAACCTAGGTATAAACTCTAACAAGCAAATTTAATACTAACTACTTGTTTAGTCATAGGTAACGGAAAAATAAACACAAGTATCTTTAGTTGTGCATATTTTTACTAATTGATAATGCACTGTTTGTTTTTGGTGGAATATTACATACTCGCATGGATGCCGAGAGTCCTGGCGATGAGTTTCAGATTGCTGGCATTGATCCATTAGCCAGTTTTCTATTTGCTGGGTTGTTTGGTTTGATTGGGTGGTGGGAGTATTTTACGGTGAGAGCATTGTAGGCGGCTTCCAGTTGGAGTATTGCGCTAGATGACCCCAGTAAGCCATGTACCCAGTAACAGCCCAAATCAGAGCAGCTACGATTAATACAACTGCACCCATTATTCGCCAAGCTTTATTTGTCCGCAGGTAGACGAGAGTGGGAGAGGCTAAGACACCTCCCAAACCAGTCAAGATGAAGCCAATCCCTGAAACGAGCGGACGCCGTGTCAGACCTAGATTAATTATGCGTATGCCGATCACAATGGCAGCAAGACCTGCGAAAAAGCCATAAATTGCTACGGTGAGCAAATCCCAATCCAGCGCTAGCGCTATGGAGGTAGTGATAAACAAAATCCCGAACAAGACAGTCGTTTCACCGAAAGCAATGTTGAAGCTGCCAGAAATCGGCCAGGTAAAAATCATATGCAAACCAGTGACTAACGCGATCGCACCCGTCATCCCAAAACCAGGAACCCACCGTTTTTGATACGTGCTGTCAAGTCCTTGATACACGAAGGTAGCTAGAAAAAAAAGTCCAGCTACCATGTTGATCAGCATGAGGGTGATGTAATTGACAAACATATATTTACTGCTAAGTTGACTACCCCACTGGGTCTTCAATCCAGCGAACTGGATAGCGATTGCGCTCTGTGTACGATTCGCTAACGCCTGCTGCGGCGAGAAAGTTATCGAGTTGGTATAGCTTTAACGATTCTGGTATTGGGTAACGCCCGTCAAGTTTCTTCAAATCAGTGTAGTGACGAACAAATGATGCAATGTCTCTAGGGTATTGCTGCTCATTCACGCCAATAAACTCACCGTGCTTGCGTGCCTGATTGAGAATCGATCGCCATCGCTCAATCGAGGCAAATCCCAATGATTCAAGACCGTTCGAGAACAGGTTCATGTAAATTTCATCGTAGGGCTTTGTGCTATCTAGATAGATTTCGAGCCGATTCGCTGACATTTGATCGTTAAATATAGTCCAAAATGGTACTAACCCCAGGCGTAACGTCCACCAAGGTTGAAGGTAAGTAAATGATTCAACAAAAAGGCGATCGCTAGGCAAACCGCGTTGCTCATACCACCAACGATATAAGTCAGCAACCAGTGGGCTTAAGTCCTGTGGGAAATCGAAAACAATCCGACGAACGCGCAAACCATGCTCACGAGCAAACTGCTCTACATCCTCCCGTAGGGCTGGCTCAAAGCCCCACTCTGATTCTGGATATCTGCCATCTGGGGCGGGTGGGTTCCAGTGTCGGTGCTTCGATCCGCGCCGTTTCAGAAAGTCGGCAACTTGCTGGCTGTGCTCAAAATACTCTTGGGGGGCTAACTCACCTTTGCCGCCAAACTGGAAGAGATGGCGATCGCCAGCATGGGTAGACAACCAACTGTACTGGCATTCAATGAGGAATATCGTTCCACCCGGTTCTATATTCTCCTTCACAAACTGCTTGAACGTCTCGCCCAGACGGGTTCGCTTCAGCCGGAAGTAAGTGACACGACCAACCTTCAAGCGATCTTGGTTAGGGTCGTGCATTTGGTACGCCCAGAGGTCAGGATTTTTCTTTAGCAACCGTCGGACGTTTGCTTTAGACCACTCCAGTTTAGGTTTTGGGTCATCGCGATCGCCGGAGTGCCGCACACAAGTGAGGAGGGTTTGCGGCAAGTAAGGGATACCCAGTGCTGCACACAAATGCACGGCAGCACCATTGGAAGAGCCAATCATGACGGCGGGGTAGCGTCGTTGGGGATATTGCTTCACCACCCAGCGAGACATGGTTTCCGCTTGTACCTCGTCTAGAACTCTGGGTGATGATGCATCCATCCATCCTGAGAAGGTAGAAAAAGTCTCAATCCAGCGATCGGGGAGATGGCTAGCGGTATCTAGTAATGAAGCAGCAAGCCCTGGTGCAAATCCACCTGATTGCAATTCTTTTCCCTGAAGGTATAGGGCAGTTGCACGCAGTACCGCTGTCGCTGAATCAAGACCGATGATGTAGTGAGGTCTGACCCCCAGTGATACTAGTAGCTCAGTAATTTTTGAATGAGGAGAGGGAAATTTCATTCAATAAATATGCCTTTTCGTTATCTCCTGGCTCATGCCCCGTCATAAGCTAAAATGCTTATTCTTTAAAAAATAGCCCAATTATTTTGGCAAGGAAATCAATCGATAGGCTGAATCCAAGATATATCTAGATAGATGGTGACATCCTCCCCCAGTGAATCAAAGATTACACAGGGGGCTTCCCAAGTCTCACGGCTTGGGTTTCCTGGTTACTCTCTGACGAGGTTTCGCCTCTGATCTAGACTGAGTTTCCCCAGCCCCCGACAGACCGACTGCACAGGCACTTTCGATTCCCGCATATCCTGCGGTACTAATGAGTTCTATCCCTCTGTTTCTAATTACCTGA
>JBFLZA010000165.1:0-14322 GCA_040756535.1 Cyanobacteriota bacterium | reverse complement strand
TCTCCGTCGGTGTAGTAATCGAGAGTGGGAGGTTGCTTAATATCTTTGGGAAAGTAGGCAGCTACGAAGGGAACAAAACCATCTACTGCACTCGGTTGAGCGTCTAAGAAACTATCCCTATCGGTTTGAGCTTTAGCCTTTGCTGTCCAGTTGTACCGATAGAGGTTGTAAACATCACACCCGCCAACAAACTGATTGCTTTGGAGAAATGCCTCCATTGGAGTAATGGTGGATGGATAGGCTTCAACAGTTTCTTGCTGTAGCTCTAGAATGTCTGAAACGTCACTGACTACAGCAAAGCCTTCTTTTCCTAGTTTGCAACCGTAAGCCTTTAGCTTTTGAAAGTGTTTTAACCCTTGCGGTGAATCAGCAACAACATACCCAACCAATTCTTCAGTAATAAAATATTCCCAAGTGTGAAGCTGGAAATTCGCTTTATCTTCATCCTGATAAAGTCGGGAAAAAGAATCGTGATTGAACTCTCGCATTCCTTTTCGGTAGGTACGATGCACGCTTCTCCAGGCTGAGTCGGCTGGATATGCTCCTAAAGCTAAATACTGGGAAGGTAGGGCATAAATTGGTGGATTATCTTTGTTGATAAGCGTTTCCGGAAGTTCTAATCCGACGCTCATCATGCCTAGCCTGCGTAAGTAGCCAGAGAATGTTGTTGGTGGTACGAATGGATAGGTAGCAATATTGAGAATTGACCCCGGTAGGATGCGAAAGGTCATCGCTGCCGTAGGTTGAAGGGTAAGTTTGACGCAGTACATGATTTACGCCTGCAAAACGGTTTCAACAAACAGGCTGGAGTAGTCCTGCAATTTATTCAGAGCCTCATCCCCGATCCAGCGCTCGAAATGAGTAAGTTGAATGTGGTCGGTATTCGTTTCAGGGGTTCGAGCAAGACGGATAAAGTCTGCGATCGCATCTTCTGGATTGGTGATTGAGGGCGAGATAACTGGACGCTTGCCTTTGGGCACAAGGTAGCGATCGACTACGAGTAAAGGCATATGATTGTTGTCCTCTGCGATCGCAATTCCTTTGGGATTGCCAGAACCAATCCGAGGCAACGCATCTAGAAAAGCATAAGCAACTGAAGCGAACTCCTGATCGGTAACGCTCAATGCATGGTTCGACACCGGATAGAGCAATCCGGGTTGGTTGTACTCTCGTTTGAAGGGAATAGGAGTTTCATCTTTTTGATTGACGAGTAAAGCTGGGTGCATTGCTCGTTGCTTCTCCACTGGATATAGTCCTTGAACTGCAACACCTCCGCCATGCGTTACTCGACCGATTAGAGTTCGCTTTCCTGGGTCAAGGGCACCATAGGGAGAGCAAATTGGGCAATCCGGTTTGGCACAGGTTTTGGGAATACCGCATTCGAGCTTGTCACCCAACAACTCACCACTTTTAACAGGTGCCCAAAGTAAACAGCGACGCTCTACGCCTCTGCGCTTTGTGGGTGAAATGTAACATTTTTCTAACGATTGACCATTCCTGCTTTCCAACTTGATCATTTCGACCAGATTGACATTCACCTGCACCTCATGACCTAGATAAAGCTCTTGTGAACCTTCAAAGATAGCGTAGATATCGAAATGCAAACGAGGATTTTTAACATCCGTTGTGGGTAATCCAGTTGCCATAGTTACTTCTCACTTGTAGATTTCAGTTTGCGAACCAATTCAGGGAAACGGGTGTAGAGAGAAAGTTTGAGATTGTAGGTGAGTTCTTTCCAGTCTTTCTCTTGGGCGTAGTCCTTTGTACTGGAAAAGTGAGCATACACTCGCGTTAAGTCATCGGCATAAAGCTGCAAATACAGCTTGCCCTTGTCATCTTTTTGTTCTCGCTCAGTAATGCCCAACTCTTCCAATAGTGCTTTGGCTTGGCTGTAGATAAAATCGCAATCAGGGTTGCGATATAGCCTTGCCTGCACACTGGTTTTCTTTGCATCACCCAATGTAGCGTAGTAGTTGAATGCTACTGGGTCATCAACTTTCTCAATCAGTTTGCTCACTTCCCGCTCAGCATCTTCTGGCTTCATCAAGCTTTTTGCAGTGCTTTCAAGAGACTGAGCAAAGGCATAGGTTAAGCCAGTAAGAGAGGCTACATCTTGGTATAGCCTTGCCCGTTTCGGTAATGGGTTATCTGAATCCATGCATTCTTTCCTCAATTTCAAATCTTTCTGAATTAATTCCCAGTACAACTCACGAATTTGCTCTAATTTTAAGTAGTCAGAAAAATTAGAAGTCTTCGCAAGGGTGTAGTCAGCCAGAACTGGCAAATCTTGCTGCACATATCGCACAGCATCTCCTAGTGTCATGTTGATATCTTTACCAGTAACGACGATAGATTGCCTGTAGCTTGTCATCAGTCCTTTGGTGAGAACAAGATGGCGACTGGGTAAGATAACTGACTGACCTTGCAAAACGAGTGAAAACTGAAAGTCTGTCAAAACTTCAAGCGGAAAAATTGAAGCGACTTTGGCGTAAGCATATTGCACCTGTCCTAGTTTTTGAGATGCCAGCTCTCCACTGCTAGTCTTGTCTGAAGCGAGAATCACATAACGACCAGCACTCAAATGCATCTCTTTATTCGTTAGCATTCTGAGGTAGTCTTTGAGTTTTACTTCAGAGGCTGCACTACCATCAGCAGGGTCAAGCCGTAGAATAATGCTCTCTTCAGTGACCTTTAAGGGTGAAGCAAACGCCAGAGCAGAACACGATGCACAAATATGTGGTCTACCTTCACCGGATGATGATTGCCGACGCTGAGACGGGCGCTCAAACATAAATCGGAGAACCTGCCATCGAGCCGTTTTGGGATCAAGCGCAACTCCGCAGGAATAACAGAATTCTTTACTGTCATCTCCGGGCGATCGCATTTCTGGTAAAGTTGGCTGTTCTGTCAACAACGGCTCTGGTAATGGAGCAAACTGCTGTAACTCCAGCAAGCGATACATCTCAGTTACGCACTGAGTAAAAATGTCGCCACGAGTAGAGTTGATTTGATCAGTTGCTCTCCTATCAAAGTTTTTCGCGATCGCTGCAATAGTCTTAAACTTCTCTGGGTTTCGCTGTGCATCCAGACGAACGAACTCAAATGGATTGCCCTTAGACTCCTGAAATAGAGCAAGTTTCTTTTGAACAGAATCCTGTGAGAATACCAGCTTGCTACTCAGTTTCTCCTGCTGCTTCTGTAACTTTCGTTGTTCAGTCTTGGCAATTTCTGGTTGAGACAGTTGCTCTTGAAGTACAGATAGTTCTTCCCATGCAGCACTCTGTTCTTCTAACGATTTGCCGAAAGCCTTCAAAAAATAATCAGTATATTTCCGAGCCTCTTTATCCTGCATTGCTTGTTTGTCTTGCAGCTCTTTAGCCTTGGATTTACAATCTTTCTCCTGTAAATTAGGGTTCTCAAGCTCTTGTATCAAAGCGTTGATTTTAGTCTGTCGTTCCCTTTGCCTTTCCCTAACGCGGTAAATAACCTGGTAGTACCATGCAGCAAGAACATTCGCCTGATTTCGGGTCAGGATAGGAACATCCAGGGTGCTGAATCCCCGCCCAGATAAGGTAACGGCATTCAGCATTACAATGAACGTTTGCACCAATCCTGGAAGCTGGTACTCGCTCTTGCCATAAGCCGAGAAAGCAACCTCTTCTAGAAACTTTTTCCAGAGTGTTGGAAAGTTAGGAATCGTCTTATTTGGAATGAAAACCTGAACGTGGCGATCGCTCTCATGCAACATCACAATCTGATGCACTTTTTGCAGATATTCCAAAAAGCGATCAATTGCACTTTCAATAGCTAACCGTGCCTGTAACTCTCCTGGGAGCGGCGACTTGTATAAAATCCGAGTTTTGCCAATGTCTTGACCTTGATAGATGACTCGATGATCGCCTTTGAAGTCAAGTTCCAGTGACTGGTCAACCTCTGGGTTACGTTTCAGTCTTAATTCCCGAACTAGCTTAGGATTGCCGAAGGTTTGCGCGATCGCGACGGCATCTGAATTCCTCGCTAGCGCCGTCATCAACTCTGACCTCTGAACAGATATAACATCTGCAACTAAGGCACTAATCAGTATGCTGGTGTTTTGAGCCGTTTCAGTGATCATGCTGAGTCTCGTGGGGATATCCCAGTTTCAGAACTGAGTCTATGGGAGCAGGCAAAGATTTGGGAATGTGAATTCTACGGATATTTCAATCTCGATTAATTTCTGCTTTGGCTGTTTTTCAGTGTTTCCTCGGACAAACTCCTAATTCAGTGATGCCAGTACACTCCCGTGTGAAGAACATTCTCCTCGGCGGTTGTCGCTGCACTTGATGGCACTAGCTCGATATACAATTACAAAAAAGAGTATGGCACGATTAATTTAAAAGTGCAAGTGTATTTTAGGGATGCCGAGAAAAAAAGAAACAATTACACTGTCAATTCCGCCAGGAACCAAGGAGCAGCTAGAAGCGATCGCACGTCGCCTCAATATCCTTTGGGGCAAAGAACCCAGTATTTCAGGGCTAATTGTTGCGATCGCACAACAAGCCGTAGAAGTCGGACAGCCCTTCACCCTAGACTCAGCTCAAGTGAAAGCCCTCCAACAAGCGACCAAAGTCCTCTATGATTCAGGACAGATTGCAGAAGCTCAAACCCTTATCAGTCTGTTGTTAGAGCGGGGAAACCTAGAGGCTCCTCAGCGTCAATTACTCCTACAACAAGCTAGCCAACTCGCTGAAGCATGGCGCATCATCGTCAATCAACACCGTAATAATCACCAGCCATTTCTCTTGCTTTACCGTGACGCTCAAGAACAAGAGTTAGAGTACACCGTGCGTTACGCCGAAATTAGCTTTGAAGAAAAGCGCTTTTACCTGAACATCTGGTGTGAAGAGACTGAAGACATTAAAAATGCAGACTTTCCCGAACTCATCCACAATCGCTGTTTGCGTTTGGATCGGATTAAAGCGATTGTACCTACTAGGGGACAATGGCGTGATGAGGGCTTAGATTATCTAGAAGTGTACTTACACTTTTTGCATGGAATGGTTAAAGCCTATGAACCGAGAGCCAGAGACATTCGTAATGAAGTGGTGGGAGAGGTGCGCCAAGTGGTGCGGCGTGTGTCAAATCCTTTCTGGCTGATTCGAGAAGTCTTGCGGTACGGGGGAGATTGTGTAGTGGTGTCGCCAGAGAGTGTGCGCGATCGCCTCAAGCAGAAGGTACGCACCCTATGCCATTTGTACGATATCGATACCAGGAGTTAGCAGGCATCAATTCTAAGCAGCATTAATCTAGTATGCAGTATAAAAGTGAAGTAAAAAGCTTGACCAACAACCCTGTAGTCGCTGTGATTGAAGTTTCCCTGTCACTTTTGTTGAAGCTCCTCTATACTTGGGTCGCCGTGTTAGCGATCGCTTATTTAACCGCTTGCCTCTACCTGTTGCTTCGGCAAAAGTACTTCATTTTTAAACCGCCGATTGTGATTAGAACCACTCCAGCCGCCTATAACTTGGATTATCAAGATTTGTGGTTGCCTGTCTCAACGGCTTCCGGCCAAATCAGTCAAATTCACGGCTGGTGGGTTCCTGCTGCTCAACCCGATGCACCCGTTTGGCTATTTTTGCATGGAAATGGCTCTACAATTGGCGATGAAGTCAAGCGCCCGTTTTGGTTTCATCAGTTGGGATATTCCTGCTTGTTGATTGACTATCGGGGATACGGTCGCAGTAAAGGCAAGTTTCCCACAGAGTCCAGTGTCTACGAAGATGTAGAAGCAGCTTGGAATTACTTAACTCAAGTTCAGCATATTCCAGCAGAGCGAATTTTTGTGTACGGTCATTCCTTAGGGGGAGCAATAGCGATCGAATTGGCACTGCGGCACCCCGACATAGCTGGATTAGCTGTAGAAGGCTCCTTTACCCGGATGCGGTCAATGGTCGATCATCTCTACCGTCAGTTTGGGGTATTTCC
The DNA here is from genome assembly GCA_040756535.1 of Cyanobacteriota bacterium. Classification (GTDB taxonomy): domain Bacteria; phylum Cyanobacteriota; class Cyanobacteriia; order Cyanobacteriales; family Coleofasciculaceae; genus JBFLZA01. Next base: position 8,358 of record JBFLZA010000165.1, on the reverse strand, counting down.
AGTGAATTGGCTATTGCACCAGCGGTTTGACTCTCTCAATAAAGTCGGTTCGCTTTCCATGCCTATCCTCTTTATTCACGGTACTGCCGATAAATTGATTCCTGCTTCTATGAGCCAAGCCTTATTTGAAGCTGCGTCAGAACCCAAAAAACTACTCTTAATCCCAGAAGCAGGACATCACGATGTTGGTGAACGGGGTAATAAGCAATATTTCCAAGCAATCCAATGGGTTGTTGAACAAGCACAAGCTAGGAAAGCACAATTAGCACAACGTTAATCTTCCTTTTTGGCATTCAATAGGTAAAAAAAAGGGCGGATGAATCGCCCTTAATGTATTTCTAAAGTCTGAAAATTAATCTAGATAATCTTCCTCAAGTTCCTCGATCGCAGGGGGTTCATCCCCAGGCATCCGCAATACCTCCACCATCTCCTGAACCTCTAAAGGTGGGGGTGGCGTCAGGCGGGAAACGATTACAGTCACAATGAAGTTGATTACCATGCCAAGGGTGCCAATTCCTTCGGCGGAGACGCCGAAAAACCAGGTCGGCATCCCATAAAATTTAACCCCGGCAATATAAAAGATCGTAAAGCACAAACCGACTATCATTCCCGCGATCGCACCTTCTCGGTTCGTTCGTTTATCAAATACTCCCAGGATAATAATCGGGAAAAAGCTGGCGGCCGCTAAACCAAAGGCAAACGCCACAACTTGAGCGACGAAACCCGGTGGATTAATCCCAAAATAACCAGCAATGGCGACCGCAAATCCTACCATGACTCGACCTACCATCACCCGCAGGGATTCCGACGCCCTAGGGTTAATCATCCGATAGTAGATATCATGGGCAACTGCGCTAGAAATCACCAGCAACAACCCAGATGCCGTAGACAAAGCTGCCGCCAACCCCCCCGCAGCCACCAAAGCAATCACCCACGGAGCCAGTTTTGCCACTTCTGGGGTCGAAAGTACGATAATATCCGGGTCAATGGTGATTTCGCTGGTTGTTTTATCCGGCGTCAACTCGATACGCCCATCACCGTTTTTGTCCTCAAAGGTTAACAACTTGGTGTTTTCCCACTTCTTCGCCCAGTCCAGTTGATGAATTTGCTCCATCGTCTGACCGTTTAACGTGTTAATCAAGTTGTAGCGGGCGAATGTTGCTAAAGCGGGTGCAGTGGTATACAGCAATGCGATAAACAGCAGCGCCCAGCCGGCAGAATAGCGTGCCGATCGCACGTCGGGAACCGTATAGAAGCGTACAATGACGTGAGGGAGTCCTGCCGTTCCTACCATCAGTGCGATCGCAATAAACAAAACGTCCAGCATTGACTTGTTGACAAACGGTTTCGTGTATTCCTGAAAACCGAGGTCAACTTGGATTTGATTGAGTTTAGGGACGATATCGCTGAAGGCGAACGACAACTGGGGGATAGGGTTTCTGGTGAGTAGTAAGGAAATTGCGATCGCAGGAATCAGGTAAGCCACAATTAACACGCAGTATTGGGCCACCTGCGTCCAAGTGATGCCTTTCATTCCCCCCAACACGGAGAAAAAGCCAACAATCACCATGCCAATGATAACGCCAGTGCTGATGTCTACTTGGAGAAAGCGGCTGAATACAATGCCCACACCCCGCATCTGCCCTGCCACATAAGTCATTGAGACGAAGATAGCAGCAATGACAGCAACTACACGAGCAACATTCGAGTAATAGCGATCGCCTACGAAATCGGGTACTGTATATTTGCCGAACTTCCGCAGGTAGGGAGCCAAAAGCAGAGCCAGCAGCACATAACCCCCAGTCCACCCCATCAGGTAAATCGAGCCATCATAACCCAGGAAGGAAATCAGTCCGGCCATGGAAATAAACGAAGCGGCTGACATCCAGTCTGCTGCCGTAGCTGCACCGTTGGCCAGAGAGGGAACCCCCTGTCCAGCGACAAAAAAGCCCTTGCTGTCTTTAACGCGCGATCGCCAACCGATGTAGAGATATAAAATAAACGAGAGGATAACCAGAAATGTTGTCCAGGCTTCAACTGACATTACTTACCTCTCTTCTTGATACCGTATTTGCGATCGAGCTTGTCCATCTGCACGGCGTAGATAAAAATCAGTGCAACGAAGACAAAAATGGAACCTTGCTGCGCCATCCAGAAGCCAAAAGGTACGCTCCCAAACCGCAGATTATTCAAGGGTTGGACAAGAAGAATACTAAAGACGAGAGACACCAGCGCCCAGACAATCAGAAGATTTCTGATTAAAGCCGTATTGGCACGCCAGTAAGCTTGACGCTTATCCTGATTCATCGTTTTGAATTTATTGGAATTTTTTAGGGGTTTGAGAATATCCTATTAAACAGCTATCTCACGTATTCCCAGGCATTTGCTTCAACTTTTGTAATAAGAACCATTAGGCGCTTTTTGTTTATATTTGATGTATTGTTCTCTACAAAAAAGAGAGTCAGCTTGCGCTAGCTCTCCCCCCATTCACCTGATGGCTATATTTTATAATCTCTACTTCTATCTCTCCATTTGCTGAATATAAGAAATAGATGATGAAGCTGGGGATTCAAAAATTATCTATACACAAGTCCTATTAATTGAAAAGCACTATGAACGGGAAATGTTGCCAGTTTTGTAATAAATCATAAAAATATTCACTTTCTAAATTTATTTTGAGATCAAAAAAAGAAACTAGGGTTGGGAGCTTCTTAAAGTCTTTCCAAAAGCCCCCAGTCCTTATTCACTTAAGTTCGTAATCACATTAATCGGGTCAGCACAATAGATACAAAGCTTGTTGGCAATGTCAACGGCTTCTTGAGGGGAACACCTATAGTTTTATGCGATCGCGTCCATTATACCATATCCATCTTAAGGAGGAGGTTTTTCTGAAGCTTTGCTGATAATTATCTCCTTTTAATCGAGAAAAGGGCAGTTTCGGGGGGATTCGATACAATGGTCACGACTGAGTAAAGTGTTTTAGTAAAGCCTTAAAGTAATGCAGGTACAGTTCCGCGAGTACAACCCATTCGATTTGTGGATTTGGCTGGAGTTCAGCACCGTTCCCTCCCAAATGGAAAAGGAATACGTGGAAGAAGTTTTCAATTCCTGGTTTTTGTTAGGCAAACTGGGAGGATTTGACGCGGAAAACCTCCAGGTTCAGGAGGTTGGACTGGATATTAGCTACATGGAATACGATGTAGATCAAGCCGACAGCAGCCTAATAGCGCTGATGCATAATCAGGGAGAGTTTGAGTATCAAGGAACCTGGGGGCGCTGCTGGTTTGATTTGGGAACAAGTGATGCCCTTGCAATTGATGTCTTAATCAATGCGCTCAGGCAGCTTGCTAAAGAGTACGTCTCGATCATACGCTTAGTGATTGGTGGAGAAAATGAAAATTGGCCCATAGACAATGAAAGACGCTCATTGTTCTCTGAAAGTCAGTACAATTGATTCTCTACAGGAAGTTAGGAGTTTAACGATTCAAAGGATAGAGGGGAGTAGGGTGCGTTGCAACGCACCTTACAAATAGCTGACTGCGTAAATTCTCATCATATTACCTGCGAAAATTGAGAGTTGAACGCACAATCTATCAAGTTCCTCCCAGCACAATGAACCAACCTAACAAAATTCGCCTCATTGCACTAGGCTTGATTCGGGATGGCAGTCGCCTGTTGCTCGCGCAAGGTTACGATCCCGTCAAGCAACAAACGTTTTATCGGGCGCTAGGTGGCGGGGTTGATTTTGGCGAAACCAGTTACGACGCATTGAAACGAGAATTTCAAGAAGAACTCCAGGCAGAATTAACGAATATTAAATACTTAGGTTGTATCGAAAATTCATTTACCTACAACGGACAACCAGGTCACGAAATTATCCAACTGTATCAGTGTGACTTTTCTGACCCCAAATTTTATCGATGTGATCAACTGGAATTTCTCGAAGGTGAGCATAAAGCTACAGCATTTTGGGTGAATATCGAGGAGTGTAAATCAGGAAAGCTACGCATCGTTCCCGAACAATTTTTGGAGTATATTTGATACCGTTAAATTGATTCTTCTATTGCTTTGAGAAGTCGCTTGAAAAAACTATTCTGGCTGAGCTTGATGCTAGGAGGGTTGGGAATTGTCCTGGTATCTATCCCCCAAAACAATCCACCGATAGCCACCTCTTCAACGGTTGCACCGTCACCCGAACAAGAAATCCAGTATAATTCCTACCAACTGGAGCAAAGTGTGGTTCATACTCTGTTGGTTCCAGCATCAAGTCGTTTTTCGGTGACACCGGCTTTATCCGAAGACCTCAGCACCTTAGAAAGCTTCGCTCAAAAACACCAAGCCCTAGCCGTTTTAAACGGAGGTTTTTTCGATCCGCGAAACCACAAAACTACCTCCTACGTTGTCCAGCAAGGAAAATTGGTAGCCGACCCCACTCAAAATGAGGGGTTAATCAATAATCCAGCCAATGCATCTTACTTGAAACAAATTCTCGACCGGGCAGAGTTCCGCCGCTACCAGTGCGGTCAAACTGTCCGTTATGACATTGTCCTGCACAGTGAGCCGACTCCAAGCGGTTGCTCTTTAGTGAATGCCTTAGGCGGTGGCCCCCGCTTGTTGCCAAACCTGACGTTGGTTCAAGAGGGTTTTTTGGAGTCTGCTAATGGAAAAGTAATACGAGATGCGTTAGGAAGTTACAAACTCAATGCTCGGAGTGCGGTTGGGATTACTCGTGATGGCAGCATTCTTTTAGTGATGGTGGCTCAAAAGCCAGAAATTCCCACTGCCTCAGGGATGACTCTGAGAGCATTGGCGACTTTCATGAATAGTAAAGGTGTGGAAAAAGCCATGAATCTGGACGGGGGAAGCTCCTCTTCTTTCTACTACAAAGGTAAGACGATTTACGGGAGGTTAGATGCCAAGGGGAATCTGATTAAGCGACCCGTCTTGTCGGTTCTACTCATTCACTAACCCCATCTAAATCAAAGATTCTAGATGGGGACTGCGCTCAACTATTTTGTTCAAGTTTGTGGGCACATCCATCTGCTATGCTTTCATGCAAGTGGTAGGGATGACCAACGACCATACGATGAACTGCTTTCGGTATCAAGAGATTTTGCGATCGCCAGATAATTAGCAAAAAACCCCGACCTGATCAATAGCAGATCGGGGAAATTTCTCAAATCCAGTACGAGCTTGTTCACAACTCGAAGGAGTAAAGCCAATCACCCTGTTTTAGCGATTCAGTTCTCAAAACTTGGATTTTTCACTATCAGCGAAACATACTGCTTACAGAACTATCTTCATGGATACGCCAGATTGTCTCACCCAGCAGGTTGGCTACCGAAAGTACCGTGAGCTGCTCAAAGCGTTTTTCTGGAGCAAGTGGAATAGTATTGGTTACAATAACTTCTTCAAATACCCCACTCGAAAGGCGTTCTATCGCTGGAGGTGAAAAAACAGCATGGGTAGCGCAGGCGTAAACTTGACGAGCTCCTTCTTTACGTAGTAGCCTCGCCCCTTCACAAATAGTGCCAGCCGTGTCAATCATGTCATCTACCAGCACCGCTGTTTTCCCCTCGATATCCCCAATCAGATTCATGACTTCCGCCACATTATGCGCTTGCCGTCGCTTGTCGATAATTGCCAAAGGAGCATCATTTAACTTTTTGGCAAATGCTCTTGCTCTGGCAACACCACCAACATCGGGTGATACGACAACAAGATCAGGAAGTTGCTTACTCGCGAGGTAGTCCAGCAACACGGGTGAACCGTATACATGATCAAAGGGAATGTCAAAATAACCCTGAATTTGAGCGGAGTGCAAATCCATCGCTAGAACTCGACTAGCACCTGCCTCCGTAATTAGATTAGCAACCAACTTCGCCGTAATCGATTCACGTCCTGCCGTCTTCCGATCTGCTCTGGCATAACCATAGTAAGGAATTACTGCGGTAATTTGCCGTGCTGATGCTCGACGGCAGGCATCAATCATAATTAATAATTCCATCAGGTTAGCGTTCACCGGATGACAAGTTGGCTGAATTAGATAAACGTCGCAACCGCGAATTGATTCTTGAATTTGGATATATAACTCACCATCCGCAAACTGCTTGCGTACCATTGGTCCCAAATCCATGCCAAGATAACGAGCCACTTCCTGAGCAAGTGGAACATTAGCAGAACCAGAAAATAGTCGCAGACGATTGTTATCCGCAATCGGCGGCAGCATTGGCTGAAGCGTTAAAGTGGCAGAACGGCTCACAGCAAACCCTCGAAGCTCATTTCACCGCAATCTTATCATTCTCAGTTATAAACGTTCGTAATATTTTTTGAAAAATCGATGGTCATGAGAAAAATTACAATTTTTATAGTTAAGTAAAAGCCAATTAATCAGTACAAAGAGTGATTTCCGGACAACCCGATAAATCATGAAAAAGGCAGAGGTCATCCTACTGCTAACACAAGCTAGGATTACTTAATAAATTCAGAACTGACTGTGAAGTGTTATCGGCTCTCCCTTAAGCCGCTTACTGGCATTTCGCAGGCGCTCTTAGGGAGCGTCAGACGAAAAAGCCTTCTGCTCAGTCAGATGTATAGGGAGTTGAGCTTCAACAGCCCATATCTAAAAAAACTAACTTTTTACAACGACTAGACATCCAGGTTAAATCAAAAAGAAAGCTGTATGGGGAAAAAACAAAAACAGCCATTTAGGTCGAGGCTATAGTGAGTGTAGAAACGACTTGGCATTCCTGAAGCATCGATTCTTTAAACCGAAATGGTACAGTCATCTTCAGATAGACAGACCCGTGCAGCAAGTAACGAAACTTCAGAGCAGCAATATAGCTTATCACTATTCGGAGAATTGTGGAATAGTTAACTCAGTGACCAGTTATCAGTTACCCGTTACCAGGTTGCTTTCCTCCGAATGCGAGCCTCACACTGTTAGCGCAGTAGGCACGCGTCTTCGTGCAACAACCTACAATTTATCCATATTTGGGGAATCAGACCCAGCGATGATGTGCAGACTAACTGCTCACTGTTCGCTGAAGTGTCTCTGTTCCCCAATCGAGACTCTATTAATCAGCAAGTTTTGACATCAATGTTTTGAGCATTTGAAACCTACTTCAGCTTTTTCTCAACGATTTAAAAACAAAAACATGCACAGGAAAGCAATATGCGCTTGTTATGGTAAAACTGAATCAGTTACCAAAAATCAAAACAAATGTTTATTATTTTTTAACAACAGAATTTCAGGAAATTTGTCATTAACCTCCTAGTGGCGACTTGCTTTCTTTCACGGTACCCTAAGGATGTGAAAGCAGCTAGCTGCTGTGAGGCAGCGAAAATCTAATCTACTGGGCGTCAGGCGTCCTTCTTTCTCGTAAAAACCAGGTTGATACGCTCATGGAACCACCAATTCCCTCTGGAACTATTCTGCAAAATCGCTACCTCTTGCTCAGTGTCCTGGGTCAAGGTGGGTTTGGTCGGACATATCTAGCAGAAGATCAAGGGCGATTTAATGAACGTTGTGCCATCAAGGAATTGAGTCCCCCCGACACAGGAGCGTATGCCTTAGAGAAGTCGAAGGAACTGTTCCAAAGAGAGGCAGAATCTCTTTATAAAATTAACCAGCCACAAGTTCCCCAGTTCCGAGCCAACTTCGAGCAGGACGGTCGGCTATTTTTAGTGCAGGATTACGTAGAGGGGAAAACCTATCGTGAGCTGCTCAACGAACGCAAATCCCATACCGTTATTCAAAATGATCCGAACTTGGGAATCCCCGTTCCCAATCGAGACCCCAATGCCGGAGCTTTCTCAGAAGGTGAGGTACGGCAGTTGTTGGTACAGTTACTGCCGGTATTAGACCACATCCACAGTCGAGGCATTATTCACCGAGATATCACACCTGACAATATTATTCGACGCAATTCGGACGGTTTGCCGGTGTTGATTGATTTTGGAGTGGTCAAAGAATTGGCAACTCGCCTCCTCGCTGCTAATGCCACCGCCCCCGTAACAACGGTTGGGAAAGTTGGATATGCACCCAGCGAACAAATCCAGACGGGTAGGGCGTTTCCTAGTAGTGACTTGTATTCTCTCGCGGCTTCAGCCGTGGTACTTCTAACCGGTAAAGAGCCACAAGCGCTGTTTGATGACAATCACCTCACATGGAACTGGCGGCGGTGGGCAAATGTCAGCGATGAATTTGCCGGTGTTTTAAACCGGATGCTCAGTCATAGACCAGGCGATCGCTACCAGTCGGCCACAGAAGTGTTGCAAGCGCTCCAATCCCCTGGAACAGCAGTGCCCCAACCCCCAGTCGCCACACCTCCACCCCCTCAACGTCCCGATCCAAAC
>JBFLZA010000164.1:0-14414 GCA_040756535.1 Cyanobacteriota bacterium | reverse complement strand
TTTGTATCACTGGTTTTTTGTTCAATAACGCAATCTGGTTCTAAAAAAAACACGCCTCTTCCTGTAGGACGCGTCACTGGACCGTGATCGATTGAAATTTGATTCTCTCGCAACACCTCAACCGCTTGATCAAACAACTCTGGAGCAATATCAAACGCTAAGTGATTGGCACGGGTAAAAGCGCGACGTGGGTCAGGGTCTGGGGGGGGGAGCTCAGGTTCCCAAAACAAATCGAGTACCGTACCATCTGGGGTGACGAAGTTCGCCACTTTTCCAGCCGCTACTAAATCAACCAGGGTTTTGGGCACCTCGTCACCCGTTAATTCATGCAGACCGAGTATATTGCCGTAGAAGTGACGGGAAGCTTCCATATCACGCACGTTCAAAGCAATGTGGTGTACTCGACGCAGACTTCCTAAGGCAAGGGCAGCATTGAGGGAATGGGAACTAGACACCATGACACACACTTGGCGATCGCAGCAATAGCCTTAGTCTACCTAATTATAAGATCGCTGTGTCTCTCCATGTCCTGAAGGGCGTAGGCATTTTTACACAAAATTGTAGATAAATTTTCTCGCTTGTTTGGCTATCAATTCAGTGGAGTTCTTCAATAGTAATATGATTTGGCTGAGATTTAATGCGTTCTATCCAAGCTTGGATAGCAGGAAATCTGGTTAAATCGAATCCCCCTTCATCTGCCACATGAGTGTAAGCAAACAATCCAATATCTGCAATGCTGTAACGCTCACCCACTAAAAACTGCTGTTTACTTAAGTGTTTTTCCATCACCGTGAGTGCTGCATAACCGGGTTCACGTTTTTGGTTAAGAGCATCCCGGTACTCATCCGCCTGAGCGAGAATAGAAATCCAGAATCTAGAAGTAGCGATATAAGGTTCATGGCTATACTGCTCAAAAAATAACCATTGCAGTATTTGTGCTCGTTCCCAAGAGTCGTTGGAGAAAAACGGAGTGCCTTCGCCCAGATAACAAAGGATAGCGTTGGATTCGGCAAGAAATTTACCGGGTTCGACTTCTAAGACGGGAATACGACCATTGGGATTTTTGCTTAAGAATTCTGGAGTTCGGGTTTCTCCTTTGAGGATGTTGAGTTCGATTCTCTCAAAGGAAATACCCAGTTGCGTTAACAAAAGACGTACCTTGTAGCCATTTCCGGACGGGAGAAAGTCATACAACCGAAGCATAGTCTATGATTAATTTCCATTCGTCGGTCTTGAGAATATCAATTTTTCTTAAACCTTGCTACCTGCCATTTTTCTCACGCATCCTGTAGGACTGATATAAGAAAAATAGAGAACTGCATAAGTAGAGAAGTATAGGATGCAGCAATGCTGTGTTCTGACTGGGTAGCAGCCAATACCGCGAAAAAATCACCCATAGCGTCAGATGTCAGGGATAATACAGGAAGCAAAATAATGGACATGATGTGACAGGAGCAGATGAAGTGACAGCTTCAGAGGACTTGAGCAAAAGCGACTATCAATCACAGGTCGAACAAGTGATAGAGACACTCAAACAAGACCTACCGACGTTGTTTGAGAAAGATATTTCGTATGAGATTTATACCCAAGATATTTACTTTCAAGACCCAGTGAATCGCTTTAAGGGAAAATTCAACTACCGGATTATCTTTTGGACTCTGCGTTTTCACGCTCAGCTATTCTTTCGCGAAATCTACTTTGATTTACATGACGTGAAACAAACCAATGAAGACATCATCAAGGCATATTGGACAGTTCGGGGCACCTTACGCCTCCCCTGGAAACCTTATATCTTCTTTAACGGTGACTCCACCTACAAACTCACCCCAGAAGGTCTAATCTACAATCATCTCGATACTTGGGATCGAAAACCCAGTGAGATTTTAAAGCAGTTCTTGCACAAGGATAATTGATAGATAATTCTCAAAATCTAAGCTCCTCCTGAATTCAATACTGGCAATAAGAATTGAAACTCTTCTAGAAAACCCGCAATGAGTACACCAGCCAATAAACCAAATAAATGTCCCTCCCAGGAGATTCCCTCTTCTATAGGAAAGATACCCCAGAGGAAATTTCCATACATAAAGCCGACAAGAACGGTAAGAACAATTGATAGCGCATCATTGGTAAAATAGCTGTGTATTAACAGAAAACCTAAATAACCTAAAACAACACCTGATGCTCCAACGTGAATTGTGTGAGGTCTGCCGAGTAACCAAGTTCCCAAACCGCCAAAAATTAAAATGAAAATTGTGAGGGTAAAGAACTGTTTAATTCCTGACAACATCACAAACCAGCCAAGGATAAAGAAAGGAACTGTGTTGGCTGTTAAGTGTTCCCAACTACTATGCAAAAAAGGGGAAAACAAGATGCCTAATAATCCGATTGGGGTGCGAGGGCGGATTCCAAGTTTGTTGAGTGCTCCCCCACAAAAGACTAAATTGACTACTCCCAAGCTCCAAGCGTAGACAAGCAACTCAGATAAAATTCTGAATTGAGTTTGAAATTCAGGAGTGATGCCACCTTTCAAGATGAGGATAAAACATATAACATAAGCAAAAATTTCTAGCTTTTTCATAGAGAGAGGACTCTTGCTTATAGTCAAGAGAACTTGGGTAACAGTTTTATGTATCTCTCTAGTGTTGTGACTTATGCAAAAAGTCTCCCGTCTAGAGCGTCTACTTTAAGAGAGATTGCAACGAACGCCGCAACTCTGTGGGGGTGAAATGGCTTGGATTAGCTGCGCGATCGCATCGAATTGATAATTGCGGGCAAAATGATTCAAACCCGCGATTAATGATGTATGTTCTGAGGGAATTTGTTCGAGCAAATATAAGATTTCTTCCTCATCGCAAAGCTCTGCGGCTTCATGCAGCTGGTTCATCCACTCTTTGGGCATCACACAAAGGCTTTCAGGGGTCAGCGAAGCGGCTTGGGCTTTGTCGTCATTGTAGCGGCTAACGGCATCGAGCCTTTCGCTATTTGCATACAAGTAGCGCAGTCCCAGATGTTCTGCCATCTTGGCAAACAACGTTTCTTCTTGAAAGGGCTTGGTGATGTAGTCGTTACAGCCGGCTTTGAGTGCTAGAGTGCGATCGCTGTTCGATGCCTGAGCCGTGAGTGCGATAATGATCGTTGATTGCCCCTCAACGCTAGATCGGATTTGCTGAGTGGCGGCGTAGCCATCCATCAGGGGCATCCGGATATCCATCCAGATCAGATGCGGTTGCCACTGCTGCCATAGATTGACGGCTTCCTGTCCGTTTTTCGCTTCGCGCACCTCCAGCCCTAGCTGAGTCAACAGCTTTACCAACAAAAGCCGATTTTCCGGTTGGTCGTCGGCGACGAGGATGCGGTAAGGCGGCTGACCGCTAGCTAGCCCGATCGCTTGCTGGTAGGTCTGAGTCGGTTGCACATCCCAAGCATTCGCAAGGCAGACTTGAATTTCAAAGCTGAACGTGCTACCTTGACCCAAAGTGCTTTTTATGGTAAGGTTACTTCCCATTAATTGCACGAACTTACGCGTTATCGTCAGCCCCAAGCCCGTACCTTCATTGGAAACCCTCCCAGCTTGGGTTTGGACAAAGGCATCGAAGATGGTTTCCAGTTCAGTCGGGGCAATTCCAACTCCAGTGTCAGAAATTTCAAAATGAATTGTCAGTTGTCCGTTGTCAGTTGTCCGTTGTTTATTGCTACTGACCACTGACGCTTGTAATGTCACACTACCCTTTTGGGTGAATTTAATGGCATTACCGAGCAGGTTGATCAGGACTTGGCGTAATTTGTTGGAGTCTGCACTGACGTATTGGGGTATGTCCGGAGCAATTTCCAAGTTAAACTGCAAGCCTTTGGCAAGGGCTTTTTGGCGTAACATTTCATGCAGCGATCGCATCAGGGCAATCAAGTCAAAGCTGCTTTCATCGAGTGTGAGGCGTCCGGCTTCGATCTTGGATAAATCCAGCACATCGTTAATCAGGTTGAGTAAATGATTGCCACTGTTACTGATAATTTGCAGGTGTTGGAACTGCTCAGGAGAAAGTGACGAGTCGCGATTCATCACTTGGGTAAAGCCGAGAATCACGTTGAGGGGGGTACGCAATTCGTGGCTCATATTTGCCAGGAAGATACTTTTTGCCTGGTTTGCCACTTCTGCGGCTTCTTTTGCTCGTTGCAGTTCCAACTCAAATTGTTTACGCTCGGTGATGTCCCGCAATGCGACAATATAGGCGGGTTTCGAGAGCCATTCAATGGGAGTTGCCCTCATTTCCACCGTCTGAATTTCCTCGCCGCAACGAACCAACTCCAACTCGGTGGTTTCCCCCTCTGGCATTCCCCAGTGATAGCCGATTAACTCTTCCAGGGACTTCTCAAATAGCCGGGCGGCTGCTGGGTTGGCAAAACATATCCTACCTACGCGATCTAGAATAATGATGCCATCGGAGGTGGTGCTAATGATGGTGTTCAGTTGTGCTTCACGGTGTCGTAGTTTCTCCTGGGCCTGGAAGCGATCGCTGATATCCAGGGCAGTCCCAAAAAGTCGAATGACCCGTCCCTGGTCGTCACGCTCTGCTTCGCCTCGTGCTTCTATACATCCCATCGAACCATCAGTTCGCCAAATTCGCAGGTCAATTTTATAGGGGGTGCCATCGGTCATGGCTTGGTTGAGGTGGTGTTCGAGCAGAACACGGTCATCCGGGTAAATGTACTGGAAATGCTCTGCGTAAGCGGGTTCTGGTTGTGCGGGGTCAAAACCAAAGAGGTGGAAGAGTTCGTCTGACCAAGTAATTTTTTTCGTGGCAACATCCAGTTCCCAATTGCCGACATGGGCAACTCGCTGGGCCTGAGCCAATGCCGCTTCACTTTCGCGGAGTTTTTCTTCTGCCCGTTTGCGTTCGGTGATGTCTACTAAGTACCCGACAAATTCTTGCGGCTTGCCCGTTTCGTCTTTGACACACCTCATATGAGCGTAAATCCAGCGATAAGTACCATCCGTGTGCAGGAAGCGGTATTCGTGGGAGTAACACTCTTGCTCCAACAGCCGGGAAACTCCAGCTAAAATGCGATCGATATCGTCCGGGTGGACGTGCGTTACCCAAAAACTGGAATCTTCCAAGAGATCCCGTGCTTGGTAGCCCAAAAGGGCGCTGACGTTCTCGCTAACAAAGGTGGTTCCGTAATCTCCATCAGGTGAGCAAGTAAAAATCACAGCAGGGCTAGCGGTGAGCAGGTACTGCAAGCGATCGCTAACTGACCGCAGTTCCAACTCCATACGTTTACGTTTGGTGATGTCGCGCTTAATCGCAGAAGCCGCTATAATTTTGCCAGCCGTATCTTTGATGGGGGAAACAGTAACAGAGACATCAATCAGCTGCCCATTTTTGTGCCTCCGCACCGTCTCATAATGTTCGATGCGCTCTCCCTGCTTGATTTTTTGCAGAATTTGTGGTTCTTCGTCAGTACGGTCAGGTGGAATCAGAATGGACATCGGTTGCCCGATCGCATCATTGGCACTGTAGCCGAATATCCTCTGTGCGCCTGCGTTCCAGCTTAGAATAATCCCATCCAAAGATTTACTGATAATGGCATCATCCGACGACTCTACAATTGCCGCTAATTTAACCAATGCCTCCTGAGCCTGAAAGCGATCGCTGATATCGCGCATAAAAGCGGTAAACAGTTTTTTGCCACCCATTTCCAGCTTGGAAATGGACGCTTCTGCCGGAAACTCAGTACCATCTTTACGACGAGCAAAAATCTCGCTACGTTCGCCCATGCGCTGTGCAATGCCCGCCGAGTTACCAAAATTGCTGACGTGTTGGTGGTGAGCGGCTGCAAACCGAGTTGGTATGAGCAGGCTGAGGGGTTGACCCAGTATCTCTGAAGCACTATAACCAAAGATTTGTTCTGCTCCGTGATTGAACAGAGTAATGCGTTGGTGCTCATCAATTGAAACGATCGCGTCGTTGGCAACTTCCAAAATGCCAGCCAATCGAGCCTGAGAAACTTGCAGTGCGTCCTCCGCTTGCCGGCGGCTACGGAGTTCCTGTTGTAGCTGCTCGTTTGCCTGTTGCCGTGCCAATTCTGTCCGTCTGCGGTGGCTATCAAAGCGGTTAAGCTTGTAAGCATTCCAACCAACCAGCCCTGAAAATAGGATGATATCCAAGGCACTTGATAAGGTAGCTTCCATCTGTTCGTTGTAGAAAGACCAGTGGTAGCCTATTGCAGATAACCCCTCGACCAAGACCGGAACGAAAATCGCAAAGGGCAGCAGTCGCCGCATCATCAAGCTGCCTGCACCATCGCTACACAGCAGTAGCATTAATCCTCGATCGGGACGGGCACAGAGAATGCCACTGGCAAGCAGCAAGAAAGCGATCGCAGTATGCACCGCCATACCCGTGTAGGAGCCAGCCGTATAAAAGTACACACTGCCGTAGACATAGCCCAATAACCCCACAAAACCAATCAGCCATCCCCCAATTGCCATGCCCTGTATCGCTAGATAGTTAGGACGATTCACGTTCAATAGCAGCAGGGCAGACCCCTCAAACAGAAAAGCCAGCGCCGTATTGGGAGCCATCCGTCCCGGTGCTGCCGTACTTCCGAGCGGTTCTGGCTGTTGGATGAGAAATTCATCAATTCCCAGATTGAGGTTAAAACCGTACTGAATCAGAGTCAGCAGAGCGATTAGCGCAATTAAAAATGCCAAACTCAAACTTAAAATTTGAATTTTCCTTTTTCCTTTTTCCTTTTCCTTTTTTCCTTGCCAATGCCATAGCCATAACGATGTTCCTCCTAAGAGAAAACAAAGGGCTGTATTAACTTTCATTGTCGGTAGGTTGGGCAGAATCCCTTTGAGGAGTGGGATATCAAATACCCAAGCTAAAATAACGATAAAGCCAACCAGAGGGACGACCAGGCTGACTTTTTTAGAAAATCTTTTAAGTCCGAGAGTTAGAGAGGAATCATTGAGATTTTCTGAATGCTTTGGCATATTTACTCCCGAACTTCAGTCATATTCAATCTTTACTGACGCTTTGCATTGAGCGATGGGTAGCTCAATTACAAACTCTGTCCCCTGCTTCGGGGTTGAATGGCACATTAGCTGACCGCCATGCTGATTCACTACAACCTGGTAGCTGGTTGACAACCCTAACCCTGTGCCAATTCCTACGGATTTTGTAGTAAAAAAGGGGTCGAATATCTGTGGGAGAATTTCTGGCTTGATGCCAGAACCGTTATCAGCAATGCGGATAGCGACTCGGTTTGGTTCAACCACCTCACTGTGAATCCGAATTGTCGGTAATTGTTCATAGTTAATCGTTGATAGTTCATGGGATGGAGTATTGATTGTTAATTGTTCATTATTTATTAATTGCTCCTTGCTATGAACCATGTAGCTTGCTTCTCGCGGTAGCGAGTACAATGAACCCTGAGCATCTCGTAAAGTATCAATTGCATTGCTAATGATATTCATAAATACCTGATTGAGCTGACCTGGATAACATTCCACTAAAGGTAATTGACCGTACTCTTTGATGACTTGAATTTCAGGACAGTCACACTTGGATTTCAATCGATGCTGCAAAATGTTCAAGGTGCTATTGATACCTTCATGAATATCCACCTGCTTGCAGTCAGCTTGATCGAGGCGGGAGAAATTTCGTAAAGACAGCACAATTTGGGTAATCCGTTCGGCACCTTCTTTCATTGATGTCAGCAGTTTAGGGAAATCTTCTGCTATAAAGTCCGGTTCAACAATTTCTAACTGTTCGCTAATCTCTGCAACTGGATTGGGGTAGTGCTTGGCATAGAGTTGCATCAGCTTTAGAAGTTCATCAGTATACTCCATCGCTGGGTTGATATTGGCGTAGATGAAGCTGACTGGATTGTTGATTTCGTGAGCAACACCTGCTACCATTCGCCCCAGACTCGACATTTTTTCGGTTTGAATCAGTTGAGCTTGGGTATGTTTCAATTGCTTGAGTGTTTGTTCTAGCTCTTGCGCTTTTGCTCGTTCGCGTGCTTCTGCAAGTTTGCGCTCGCTGATGTCAGTTGCCGTACCTAAAATCTGCTTCGGTTGACCATCTGCTGTTGTTGTAAGCACCGTTTCTCGGCTGAACAGCCAACGCCATTCACCGTCTTTATTTCTCATCCGGTATTCGTATTCAAAAATATCACCCTTTTCGGCTTTCTTACTTTTTTTTAGACGTTCTGAGATTGCCGCTTTATCATCGGGGTGCAATAGGTTACACACAACAGCCGATTTCATTTGAAATATTTCTTCTGGCGTGTAGCCAAGAATCGTGCAAACTTCGCGGTTAACATAGACAATTTGCTGTTCTATCAGGTCATAAAGATATAAAATATTGGGGTTCGCCTCAGTAATGGCTTGCAACCAATGCTGGCTTTCTTGCAGTGCGGCTTCGATTTGCTTGCGTGCCGTGATGTCGCTCATTGAGCCAATAATCTCAAGGGGGTTTCCCTCGTCATCGCGTATTAATTTGCAAGGTTCGTAAATCCAGCGATAAGTGCCGTCTTTGTGTAAAAAGCGGTATTCAAACGTGTGGTGTCCCCGTTTAATAAGCTGTGGAATTTCAGCAAAGATTTTAGCTTTGTCCTCCGGGTGGAGACGGGTTACCCAGAAATTCTCATCCTTTAAGGATTCTTGTGGTTCGTAGCCGAAAAGCTCAAAGAAATTCTCACTAATAAAGGTGGCAGAGTAAGGTTCGGTAACTTTAGCAGTGAAAATGACGGATGGGCTAGAAGAAAGTAAATACTCCAGGCGTTTTTGAGCGATTAGCAATGCTTCTTGAGCTTTTTTCTGATCGGTAATATCCATTGACACCCCAATTAGGCGAGTGGGTTTGCCTGTCTCATCTACCAGCACCTTGCCTTTTGCTAGAACCCACTTCCACTTGAGAAGTTGCTCATCTACAGGAACCCGATGCTCGATTGCAAAGGATGATCGAGTTGCGATCGCGTCCTGGTTTGCCTGATGAACCTGCTCCCGATCGTCTGGATGTACTACGGCAAGGGCTTCAAGATAGGAAATTTCTAGAGGTGTTGAGGCGTTGGCAACGGTGCTACTCAACAGTATGCGATCGGTCGTTAAATCTCGCTCCCAGCAAACTGTTTGAGTAGCCTCCAGAGCCAGTTTTAATCGGGCTTCGCTTTCTTTGAGTGCAGTTTCTGCAATCTGGCGTACCTGAATCTCCTCGATTAGCCGTGCGTTTTGCTCGGCAAGTTGCTGAGAAAGCCGACTGAGACGCAATTGATTGTTGACACGAGCAATTACCTCTTCAGCGTGAAAGGGCTTAGTGATGTAATCAGCCCCCCCAATCGCAAAGGCTTTAACTTTATCAGCCGTCTCTTCTAAAGCACTCAAAAAAATGACAGGAATCTCACAGGTTGCTGCTGATGCCTTGAGGCTTGAGCAGACAGCATAACCATCCATCAACGGCATTTTAATGTCGAGCAGAATTATGTCAGGGCATTGAGAGCCGACAGTATCTAAAGCCATCTCTCCACTAATAGCTTGTCTAACTTTGTAGCCCTCCGTCCTGAGGATAGCCGAGAGGGTGCGGAGGTTATCTGGCTGGTCATCCACAACTAAAATACTGGCTCTTCGCTCTGACATAGCTGCCTTTCTATGCTGTCTTATACCAAATCCGCATTGATGGCCCCCCTTTCCAAATACGCGTATTTTTCTCCCCTGCTCCCCAGCCCCCCTGCTTGTCCAAAAATAAAGGGGTTTTCTGACCGGATTTAGTATTACAGCCCTTTTTTCAAGCCTTCAAGATGCAAGGAAAAATACCTGGCGATTAGAAAAGGACGCGCTAGCGCGACGCTACGCTAATGCGGCGATACAAACAAAGTGCGCCTACGCACACTAATAGACAATCCCTTTCGCCCCCACGGTCATCTATCTAAAGTATGATCTAGAAAATGGCAAAAGTGTCATTGACAACTTATAAAGATGCCTCTCATGAAAATTTTGCTCGTTGAGGACGATACATTCATGAGTGCTGCACTGGCAAAGATGCTAGCTGCGAATCACTACGCGATCGATGTTGCAGCAGATGGGCAGACGGGTCTAGACTTAGCGATCGCAGTTGAGTATGACCTAATTTTGCTAGACTTGCAGATTCCTCAACTCGATGGTGTTGACTTGTGTCGGCAACTGAGAACCCAAGGATACCACAAACCGATTCTGCTACTGACAGCGAAAGATGCTAATGCCGATATTGTAGCTGGATTGGATGCTGGGGCAGATGACTATGTGATCAAGCCCTATGCGCCAGAAGAATTGCTGGCAAGGATTCGGGCATTGCTGCGACGAAGTGGGGCAAGTGCTAGCCTCTTTGGCGCAGCTTCGCCAACAGAAGGCTTCGCTAACCCTCCTTCTACCTTAACCTGGGGCGATCTCTGCTTAGACCTGACTTCCGGGAGGGTGACGTTGGGCGAACAGGTGATTCCTCTGACTGCAACAGAATACAAGCTGCTGGAATTGTTTCTACATAACCCTAATCGCATCTTTAGCCGCAGTGCCATTCTCGATCGCCTCTGGGGATTTGATGATGCTCCAACTGAGCGGGCAATTATTACTCATATTAAAGATGTACGCAAAAAACTGAAGGCGGGAGGCTTAACCGAAGAGATTATCGAAACCATTTACGGCATGGGCTACCGACTCAAGCCTCATCCCAAAAACACGGCTTCTGTCTCCAGAACTGCTGCCACCCCAGTAGACAGCAGTAAGAAAGACAAACCTTACCCCCCCCAGGATATCGCTAGCGCGAACAGAATCAGAGAGCGGTTGCGCGATTCCTTTAAGAAACAAGTTGCTGTGAAAGTTGCCGTGTTGGAGCAGGCAAAGGCGGCTCTTTTAGGAGGAAGCTTAGATAAAGACTTGCAGCAGGCGGCCAAGCATGAAGCGCATAAGCTGGCAGGTTCGATGGCAACATTTGGGTATCCTGAAGGGTCGAAGCTCGGACGAGCAGTAGAGCATCTCCTCATCAATGATCGCGCCTTAACCCTAGAAGAAGTCTCCCGGTTCTCCCAACTAGTGGCGGCATTGCAGCAGGAACTCACTAAATCTCCCGCCACTTCAACAGCTTCGCCCGTTCCTACCGTTCAAAATTATTGCGTGTTGGCGATCGATGATGACGCCACACTCATGGAGAAATTACAAGCAGAAGCTGAGGTGTGGGGCCTCTGCATGAAGGTTGCTCCCGATCTGGCAACCGCCCGATTGCATATTGCTAAGATAAATCCTGACGTCGTGCTGCTGGACTTGAGTTTCCCGGATACCGAGGACGATGGGTTAACGCTGTTGCGGGAATTGACAGAGCAATCGCCCAATCTCCCGGTGATCGTATTCACCGGACGAGACAGCCTTAGCGATCGCTTAGCCGTCTCACGCTTAGGCGCACGACAATTTTTGCACAAGCCTGCAACAACTGAGCAAATTTTCCAAGCTATAACCCGTCTTTTGCCTCAAGCGCAAACATCAGAAGCCAAGGTGTTGATTGTCGATGATGACCTTGTGTTGCTAGATGCCTTATCCACATTGCTCACTCCTTGGGGCTTAGAAGTGATTCCCTTAACAGAACCTCAACGATTTTGGGAGGTGCTGATCGCAACTTCGCCAAACTTAGTTCTGTTGGATCTGGAGATGCCCTTAGTTAGTGGGCTGGAGTTGTGCCAGGTGATGCGGCAGGATGCACAGTGGGGCGATTTGCCGATTTTGGTGGTAACAGCTCATACCGATGCCCAATCCCTTCAGCAAGCCTTTGCTGCTGGAGCTGATGACTTTATTACCAAGCCAGTACTGGGGCCAGAACTCATTACGCGGGTACTCAGCCGGATTGAACGGACGCGATTGTGCCAGAACTCAAGATTAATTGACAATGAGGTCAGGGTGCGGAAATAGCGATGAGAATTGATCAGCGATTTTTGCCCTATGGGGTTTCAATTGGCTTGACTGCGATCGCTCTACTGCTGACTTTATCGCTCGAACCGTTCCTCACCCAATCGGTCAGTGCCTTTTTCTTTGTAGCAATCACCGTTTCTACCTGGTATGGCGGACTTAAACCGGGATTTGTGACCATTGTCCTCTCCACACTGGCAATCAACCAGTTTTTTGTTCATCCTCTGGGGCAATTCACGGATATCACGACCAGTGATTTGATTCGATTGGCAACCTTTTGTCTGGTTGCGATCGTGATTCATCTATTGAGCCATAACCTGAGGAACAGTAAGCGCAGGGTTGAGCAACTCAGTCAGCAACTTTTAGAGGAGAGTGCCGATCGCCTGCGAACTGCATTGAATGCTGCTCAAATGGGAATGTGGGACTGGAACCTAGTGACGGGAGAAATTAATTGGTCACCCGAGCATGAGCAGTTATTTGGCTTGACTCCTGGGGCGTTTGATGGTATATACAAAACCTTTGAGTCTTATCTACATCCGGACGATCGCGAGACAGTGAACCAGGCAGTGCAACAGGCACTGCAAACTCACAGCAGCTATCAGAACGAGTTTCGTGTGGTTTGGGCAGATGGCAGTATCCACTGGATTGAGGGACGGGGACACGCATTCTATGACGAAACAGGGCAACCTGTAAGAATGACAGGAACTGCGATGGCGATCGATGCTCGCAAGCAAGCCGAAGCAGCCTTGCGGCAGAGTGAGCAGCGATACCGTTCGTTGGTTCATGCCTCTGCTCAGATTGTTTGGACTGCCGATGCTGATGGCAGGGCAACAGCAGCCCCCATCGGTTGGGATTGGGAAGAAATGACCGGACAACCCGAAGCAGAACACCTAAGACGGGGTTGGCTCGATGTCGTTCACCCAGATGATCGCGATCGCAGTCTCCAACACTGGCTCGAATCCTGCACCCATTCCACCTTATACGAAACCGAGTATCGGCTCCGGATGAAAGATGGCAGTTATCGCGATTTTGCCGTTCGGGGTGTACCGATTTTAGATGCAGATGGCAACATTAGCGAGTGGATCGGCACCTGCACAGATATTACAGAGCGTAAACAAGCTGAGTTAGCTCTACGCAAGAGTGAACAGCAATTGAAGCTAGCCCTCGAAGCTGCCCATGCCGGGGCCTGGACGTGGGAACTGACCACTAACAAACAGTACTGGTCAGAAGAACTGTACAGAGTTTTTGGGCTGGAACCGGGTAGTGTTAACCCATCCTATGAGAATGCTGACAAACGACTTCATCCTGAAGATCGGGAGTGGGTAGGCACAGAGGTTGCCAAAGCCATTGAGCAGGGTAAAAACACCAATCTTGAACACCGGATATTATTACCCGATGGTACAGTGCGATGGGTCAATGGCATCAGTCAGATGTTCCTTGATGAATCAGGTCAACCTGAGACACTGGCAGGACTGGTCGTTGATATTACAGAGCGCAAACTGGCAGAAATCGCATTACGCGAGAGCGAAGCAAAATTCCGGCTATTGGCAGAAACGATCGAGGAAGTCTTTCTGATTCAAAGTGCCGACTACAGCCAAACCTTCTACATCAGTCCTGCCTATGAACGAATTTGGGAACGTTCTTGTGAGAGCCTCTACGAAAATCCTGCGGCTTGGATTGAATCCGTCTATCCCGAAGACCGGGACAATTTGTTTGCCCAAATGCAACAAGTCATGTCTGGCGAGATCTGCCGAACCGAGTACCGCATGATCAAACCCAGTGGAGAATTACGCTGGATTGGGGTTCAGGCGTTCCCTGTCTTTGATGAGGCTGGACAAATCTATCGTCTGATTGCTTCAGCACAGGATATTACCGATCGCAAACAGGCCCAAGCAGCGCTACAGGAAAGTCAAATTCAGCTTCAGCGGCAACTAGCTGAAATTGAAACCATCTACCAGTCAGCCCCAATTGGGTTGAATGTTGTGGACACCGAGCTCCGCTTTGTCCGCATTAACCAACGGCTGGCCCAAATGAATGGGTTTCCCGTTGAAGCGCATATTGGTCGCACGGTGCGGGAACTGTTACCCGATCTGGCTGACGCAGCCGAACAACTGTTGGGTTCTATCCTAGAAACAGGAGAACCGCTCCTGAATGTGGAAATCAGCGGGGAAACTCCAGCTCAACCGGGTGTGCAACGAACTTGGTTAGAGAGCTTTTTACCGTTAAAGGATGGCGATCAGATTATTGGCATCAGTACCGTTTGCGAGGAAATTACCGAACGCAAACGCATCGAAGCGGAACGCCAACAAGCTGAGGAAGAACTGAAACGAGCCAAGGAAGAGCTAGAGTTCCGAGTCGCAGAGCGCACAGCCAAACTGACGGAGGTGAACGATCGCCTCTTAGTCACACTCCTACACCAACAGCAAATAGAAGCATCATTACGCCAGAGTGAAGAAAAGTTTCGTCAACTGGCGGAAAATAT
>JBFLZA010000163.1:0-14491 GCA_040756535.1 Cyanobacteriota bacterium | reverse complement strand
ACCTGCGGATTGATGTCAACATCAACATTGACTCCCTGAGCAATAGCCAGGTGACGGGCATTTACATTGAGAATCTCAAAGAGAGCGACCCCAGAGACGAACTGGAGATTCTGCTGCGGGCACCACTGGCAGCACTTCCTGACCTCTATGCCGAACATAACGAACCCGTTCCAACTCTGAAGATACTTCTGATTGACTCGCTCGATGAGGCAGTGACCACAACCGGAAGGGATAACATGGCAACACTGCTGGCAGCCCTGTCTCAAGTAGATGGGCTACCCTCTTGGATTCGGTTTATCCTCACAGCACGTCCAGATTTACGAGTCTTGCAACAGTTTAAGTCGCTGAAACTCTATAAGTTAGAGGAACTGTTGGCGCAGAATTTGGAAGATATTGAGCGATATGTGAAAGGTCGGGTACAGGAGTTAGTCGTACAGTCAGCATCAGGATTCCAGGCTCGACTAGAGCAGGCACAGCTTTCTGCTGAAACCCTAGTACGGGAAGTTAAAGAGCTTTCCAAAGGCAACTTTCTGTACACTCGCCTACTGATGGATGGGATTGGCACAGGTGAGCTATCTCTGAAAAACCTGTCTATCTTGCCCAAAACCCTCAATGAAGTTTATCAACGATTTCTCCGGCATCGCTGCCCCTTCCGCAAGTGGAGCGATCGCTATCAGTCAATTTTAGGAACGCTGACGGTTACTCAAGAGGCAATCAGCCGAGAACGATTGACCAAGTTTACAAGTGTTGATTCTCAGCAAATTCAGGATGCTTTAGACGTTTTGCAACAGTTTTTGGACGAGGTAGAGGATGAGCAGGGACAAAAGCGCTACGCGATTTTTCACCAATCGCTACGAGAGTATTTGCTGGACAGAAAGCATAATCAAGATTTTTGGTGCGATGCTAAGGAGCAGCATGACCTTATCATTAGCTGCTATGAGAAGGAGTCTGAAACCTGGCAGGAGTTAAGGCAGATTGATCGATATGGGTTGCGTTACTTAGCACAACATTTAGTGCAGGCAGAGCAGACAGAAGAATTACACACGCTGTTAAGCCTGGAAAAAGATGGAAGAAATGCCTGGTTTGATGCGAAAGAGCAAATTGAGGACGCAGCAGGATTCTTAGCAGACGTGAGGCTTGCTTGGGCAAAAGCTGATGAGACTGTTGAACAGGAGCCGGAAGTTGCTATTACATTGCAATGTCGCTACGCTCTTATCACTGCCTCGATTAACAGTGTGGCTAGTAACATTCCTAGTGAGCTACTGTTTGCAATTGTTGAAAACAATCTGAATACAGAGCATCCTATATTGACACCTATCCAAGCTCTAACTTATGCTCGCCAGATGCCAGACTCAGAGCAAAAAGCAAAGAGTCTTAGTAACTTGGCGCTTTACCTATCAGAACCCTTAAGGAGTCAAGTTCTCCAGGAGGCATTAACCGCAGCTCGTAATATCAAGTATAACTATTCTCGTTTGGAAACCTTGAAAAACTTGATTCCCTATCTATCACAAGAATTTAAAGAGCAGGTTTTCCTGGAAGCTTTGCAAACAGCAAGATCAGCAAATTTATTAAGTAATTTGATACCTTATTTGCCAGAGCAACTTAGAGCTGAAACCATTGAGGAGGCTCTAGAGTTAGTCAAAGTAATTGAAGAATTTGACAGCCGTATAAGGGAATTACTTAAATTAGTTCATATTCTACCAGAATCATTGCTTCAGAAAGCTCTTGAGTTAGTACGGAAAATCTTTTGCGAAATAGATGCATCCATACTATTAGAGCAAGCCCCAGAAAAGCTCAACCAAGAAATATCTCAAGTGGTTTTACAAGCAGTTAACGAAAAAATATTCAAGATATCTTTTGTCTTGCAAGAGTTAGCTCAAGGTTTTCCTAATAATCAAAGAAATGAAATACTTCAGCAATGTTTAGAAATAGCTAGAAAATTTCTTCATGGTTGGAATAAAATACTGCTATTAAGCTGTCTAATACCCGAGTTATCTGACTCTTTAAAGATTGAAGTCATTAATGAGACTATTAGAGCAGCGTTAACAATCATATCTGAGACAACTGGAATTGAAGTTTTAGAACAGGAAGCTTCAATCTTTCCGACAGTCAAAGTTCATAGAACTCAAATTCAAGCAATGTTGTACGAGCTTAAAAGTGCAGAACCTTTAGATATTGTCAATTTTCAAGCAATGGATCGAGCAACCCCATTGCCATCTTCAAGTGCTTCAGAACCAACAACTTCAGAGATCATGCTTCAAAAAATTTTGAAGACTGTATCTAGAGTTGAAGATGAGCAATATAAGCTACTAATTTTGCTTCCAGCTATTTTCATATTTACTTCAAACACAAATTTGAAATCAGACCATTCAGGAATTGCCGAATTCCTGCGAGTAAAGCTGATGTCCACAGTTATACCCATCCTGCCACAAGTTCAGAGAAAATTGATTACAGATATAGCACTCAATTTAGCGAGGAAAATTGAGATTTCTAGCTGGCGTCCAATATTTATGAAAAACAATGAATTCTATCGAACACAAGCGTTAAGTTATCTAATCCCCTATTTACCGGAACCAGAACAACTACAAGTATTTGATGAAGCGCTTAGAAACATTAGGTCGATTTTGCATCTACCTGACGTGGAAAAAACGCTAATTTCCTTAGTAGCCAAATTGCCAGCATCTCTCAAGTGCAAAGTACTAGGCAAAATAC
Source organism: Cyanobacteriota bacterium (assembly GCA_040756535.1). GTDB lineage: Bacteria > Cyanobacteriota > Cyanobacteriia > Cyanobacteriales > Coleofasciculaceae > JBFLZA01. The sequence goes on along the minus strand of JBFLZA010000163.1, from coordinate 11,779 downwards.
TGGAAGTGGTTAAATCATTTGGTAGTGATGATTATCAGGTCAATTTTAAGATCTCAACCTTCAAGAAACTTTCCTCGGAACTACCCGAAGTACTGAAAACTCAGGTTTTGCAGGAGGCTTTTGTGGCAGTAGGAGAGATTAAAGATCAGCGTTCTCAAATCCATCAATTAACTTCTCTAGCATCCTTTCTACCTGAAACACTAAGTACTCAGGCTTTACGAAAGGCTCTTGCAGCAGTAAAAAGAGTTAATGATAAAAGTTACCAAGTTCAGATACTAATCGCACTAGCACAGGCTCATCCTTCAGAAACACTGTTACAAACAACCTTAGAGATACTTGAAACAATTGATACAGATGAGAAAAAAATAGAAGCGTTAATTGCCATAACACCTTATTTGCCTGAACCTCTATTACAAAGGGGATTAACAATGGCACAGGCTAGCAAAGATGCTTTTTATCGAACATGGTCACTTGGAAAAATAGCGCAATATTCATCAGAGCCTCTCAAAAGCTCAATAATACGGGAGGCAATAGCAACGGCAGAATTGGTTGAAGCTCCATACAATCGGCTGAATGTTTTAGTAAAACTACTACTAGGATTATCAGAGCCACAAGCATTTGATTTTCTAGTAGCTTCCCCTCGGCTTCTAAGAGCAATACCGGAATCTTTGGAAAGTAGGATAGTTCAGGATGCTTTATTAGCAGCTAAGAATAGTAACTATGATAATGCTTGGGCATTGCTTGAACTGTTGCCACATTTATCAAAGTCCGAGAAAACGCAGGTTTTGAGAGGAATAATATCAGTATGGAAAAAGGATAATTTAACTGAAGGGGCAAGTCTGGACATCCTAATAAGGTATATGCCATTTCTAACGATGCCAATGCTAGTTGATGCATTGCTAATCATCCGAGGGCTGCAAATTGCATCAAGTAGAGTTGAGGGGCTTGCAGCGATTTCGCAATATCTGGCAAAACCTTTAAGAGGGTGGATACTTCGCAAAGCTTTAGTGACTGCACAAACACTTAAACACGAAAGATTTCAAAATTATGAGCGAGCAAAGTCACTAATTCATATAGTACCCTATTTATCGGAACCTTATAAAGCGCAGATTGGGCAAGAAGCATTAGTATATATTCGCTCTATTCCAGAGAAAGATAAAAGAGTCTACTTAGCAAAACTAGTTCCGCATCTAAAGGAACCGCTGAGAACTCAAATCATTGAGGAGGCGATGAAGATAGATGACATTAATGAAAGGGAGTTTGAGAGATTTGAAGCAATCGGAGTTTTAGCGCCATATCTTCCAAAGCATCATCTAATTAAAGCTCTTAAAATGGTAAGATCTACTCAATATGGAAATTTATTAAGTAATCGGACAGAAGCAATTCAGGCTCTGTCAAAGCGATTAGTTGATTTACCTCCAAGCGATATTTATTCATTCTGGAATGAAATATTCCATGAATTTTCACGTTATGAGCGTAAAGGATTGCTTGAACAACTTGAGCCACTAATCTGGATACTAACTGCACTAGGCAAAATAGAAATCATCGAACAGCTATTTAACACTATTCAAAGCGTATGCCGCCAGTGGGCATAAGTGGGTGAGCGCATTTTCATAGAGAATTGGTATGAGTACGTGAGCGATCACACCCCTAACTTCACAGGTCGAAAGTGGGTATTCCAAAAGATTTATGATTGGCTATCAAACTCCAATAGTTCTCGCTACTTTCTCCTGACTGGGGAACCCGGAAGTGGCAAGACAGCGATCGCTCAACGCCTCACTCAATTCTCCCAAAGCCAAGTGTCTCTGCATCCGGATTTGTTACCCAATTTCCTGAATGCCATTCACATTTGCTCTGCCCGCAACAGCACCTCAGTCGATCCCAGAAACTTTTGCAAATCAGTTGCACTACAACTTGCACAGATTCAAGACTATGCAATTGCCCTAGCCAATATCGATACAAAACACGTCACTATTCAGGCGGCTCAAAATCTAGGAACAGTCACAAACAGCACCGTTCAGAATGTGGTCATCTATAACCTGGATGTTTCAGGAGTTATGACTGCTCAAGAGGCATTCAATCTACTGGTTTTGAACCCACTCCAGTACATCTACCAAAACCGCTTCAACCAGCCAATTACCATTCTCGTAGATGCGTTGGACGAAGCACTAACTCATGAAGGAAAACCAAATATTGTCGATTTACTCTCAAAACTGGAGAATCTCCCCCCTCAAATTCGATTCATTCTGACTAGCCGGAAAGAAGCACGAATTGAAAACAAGTTTCTAGACCTAGAAGAGCTATACCTCTCGGCTTCAGAGTTCAATCAACTGAATCAGCATGACGTTAGGGAATACATAGAAAAACGGTTCGTTCAGGATGAGCCGCTATCAGTCCTTGTCGCCGATTTGAAACCTCAACAGCGAAAAGAATCCATTGAACAGATTGCTGAAAAATCAGAAGGCAATTTCTTATATGTCAGTTTTCTATTAAATGCGATCGCCAAAGGGCAGCGATCGCTCTACGATCTGAAAGGATTGCCAGAAGGACTGGATGGATTGTACTACCAGTCCTTGGAACGGGTCGTTGAACTGGGCGAATACGACTGGCGTAAAACTTACGCGCTATTCATGGGAATTCTCTCTGTAGCACGTACCAGTCTCACTCTGACCCAACTGCAAGCCTTCACCCAACAATCTGAGTCTCGTGTCTGGGATTGTCTCACTGACCTGGGGCAATTCCTCGAAGAAGTTGAATCAACAACAAAACAGGAAGATGAAGGGAACCAGTATCGGCTCTATCACCAGTCAGTCGTTGACTTTCTCAGGAAGCGATCGCTTACGCTTGGAAAAAATACTCGACATAATCCCTACTACCTTCCAGCTCTAGAATCTCACCAGCGCATCACGGATTACTACTGGCAAAAAGCTCAGCCGTTAAATGCAGTGAATTGGCATCACCTAGATAGCTACGCCTACAATCATCTAGCGTACCACCTACTAGAGTCTGAGCGTAAAGATGAACTGTATGCACTTCTGACCACCTCACCAACGTGGATGGAGGCTAAATTTATCAACTGTAACGGCGATGCATCCTATGCCGTGGACTTAGAGCTAGCAATTAATAGCTTCTCCGACCCACTGAAGTTACCCCAACTACTCGTACTTATCCAGCTTCACACCGCACGCCAGGTAGTGTATCAACGAATCCATCGATATGATGATATCGATTTGAGAACGCTGGTTTGGCTAGGACGAGAAACTGAAGCATTGAACCATGCTCGCTTCCGTTCTACATCTACAGCCCAAAAGAAATTTGTCAGCCTGTTCGTCATCTACAAATTGCTTGTTCACAGAGGTCAGCCCAATTCTTCACTACTGCGTGAACTTCAGGAAACTGCTCAGTCTATTGAGGAAGGCAAATGGCGAGTCTCTTCCTTGGGAATGGCAGCTTGTACATTTGCTGAAGCTAGCTTAAAGACAGAAGCAGAAGTGCTGTTCGCTGAAGCTAAGCAAACTGCACTGGAAATTGACAATGAGAGCCAGCAGTCTTGGGCACTGAAAGAACTGGTGATACCGTTTGCTCATGCGGGTAACCTCGCAGAAGCCGAAGAGATTGCCCGAACAATAAAGGACTCTAAATGGCAAATCTGGAGTTTAGCAACATTAGGTACATCGTTAACTCAAGCCGGACAACAGGAAAAAGCAAGAGCCATTTTTGCCGAAGCTATAAAACAAGCGTCTGGTTTAAAAGATGTCAATGAACAGGCATGGTTACTGAAGGAAATAGCTGTCTCACTCATGGAGGCAGCAGACCTCAAAACAGCCGAAGAAATTGCCCGAACTATTAATGATGACAAAAAGCGTGCGGAAGCATTGAGCGAACTAGGTGCTGCCCTGGTTAAAGCGAGATTTCATGCCAAGGCAAAAACAGTGTTTATCGAAGTGGAAACACTGGCACGATCTATTGAATATGACTGGTTCCAAGGAGAAGCACTAAAAAACTTAACGAAAGCTCTCTCTCAAGCCAAGCAGTATGCTGAAGCTGAACGGATTGCACAAACTATCGAAACTGATTGGGCAAAGGCACAGGCACTCGGAAATTTGTCAGCCGAATTGGCTCAAGCTGAACAATTCACTGAGGCTGAAACAGCCGCCAGAAGCATTCAAGAGCGCACGAATCAAGCCTTCGCACTACGAGTTTTGGCAATGACACTCGCTAAGGCTGGTAACCAAATAGCAGCCACCAAAATCTTTCAGGAAGTAGGTGCGATCGCGCCAGTCATTGAAGATGATGAAAAACCAGTCTTTGCGCTGGTAGCCTTGGCACTGACACTAGTAGAGTCTGACTACAAAACTTTAGGAGAAAAAGTTTTTCAAGAAGTGTTGGCAGCAGCCAAGGCTATCAAAGACGATACGAGGCAGACATCTGTACTCAGAAATCTAGCCTCGGAACTCGCTCAACATAATTGCTTCTTAGAGTCTGAAGATTTTGCACGGGCTATTGACAACCCATTGGAGCGAGCATGGGCACTGAAAGCGATCGCCATCTCACTAGCTCAGAACGGATGTAAAGCAGAAGCCATAAAGATTTTTGCGGACATTGAAGAGTTGGCAGATGTAGTCAAAGATAATAGGCACAAAGATTTAGTTTTGGGACATCGAGATTGGGTCTTAGAAGAGCTATCCACAGCACTTGCGAAGGTTGGATACTTCGCCGAAGCCGAACGAGTGGCGTTAGCTATTCAAGACGATAACTGGAAGCGAACGTGGGCACTATCCGAGTTAGCCAAAGCCTTAGCTAACTCCGAACAATTTGTAGAGGCTCAGAGAATTGCACGAGCGATTCCTAAGACTGACTGGAAGCGGGTAGATGCTCTAAGTTCAGTTGTTGTAGCCTTAGTACGTGCCAAAGACAGAGCAAATGCGAAATCACTTCTTGTAGAAGCTAGGGAAGTTGCGGAATCCATCGAAGATTCTACATGGAAAGCATGGGCACTGCGAGCCTTGGTTACAGCGTTAACCCAGATTAAGCATTTCGTAGAAGCTGAGGAAATCGCACAAGCGATCGCAGATGCAGAACAACGAGCTTGGACTCTGAAAGAACTAGCGATCGCATCAGCTCAACCTGAACATTTCATAGAAGCAGGAAAAGCCGCTGAAACTATCAGTAGTGGTATTCAGCGAGCAGGCATATTCTTGTCTCTAGCCAAGGCGTTGATTCAGGCTGGACGGCATACTGAAGCTGATGAATTTTTCGCAGCCGCCGAGAATGCTGCATGGGATGAGGAACCCAGATATCGAGAATCTACCCTAAAAGAGCTTGCCATAGTCAATGCTCAAGTTGGACGTTTTGCCGAGTCAAGGAGAATCATAGGAAGCATGGAGGACTTCAGGGAACGAGACGAAGCCCTCATGACATTGGCTAGAGGACTTACTCAGGCTGAACACTTTAGAGATGCCAAGCAGGCAATACAGGCAATTGAAGAAGAAGAGAAACAAAGATGGGCATTAGGTTCCCTAGCCATAGCTCTCGCTCGCCAGCAGCATTTCTCCCAAGCCTTACAGGAACTCGGTTCACAAAATCTGGACGACTTTGTACATATCCTGGCTAGCTGTTCACCTATCTTTGAGCAGCTTGAAGCAGGACTATCAGTATCCGCCTTGGAGGAGGTGGTGCGTATTGTTGGATGGGTGCGTCCAGATTGGAGGAAAGTTGCTGGCTACTTTTATATGAAACCGTTATTTTTGCAGTAGCGGCTTTATCTGATAGCTAAAGGAACACAGGTGGTGATAGAGGTAGAGGACTGAGCTAATAAGCCTTCTGTACTTAATTGGGTTCTGTAATTGGAATCAATTCCCCACCCGAACCATAGAGGACGACATCATAAACGACCTTATCATTGGAGTAAGGTGGCTCTCTTAGTACTTCAGGATTGATGCGATCGAGGGTTTGTAAGCGAGCAGTACGAGTCCATTCAATAGTCTGCTCGTTCTGAGTGGTGGCAGCCGCAGGTTTGATGGGTGAAAAATCATCATCGTCCAATCGACCATACCCAGATAGCACAACTGACTCGTTGGGTTTATCCTTTGGAGAGGACAGCAATGCTAGACCTAGTTTTGGAGCCACGATCGCGCTGCCTTGGTCTAAGAAGGCGGCAGAGGCAACAAAGAATATAGTTTCAGGGTTCCAAATATTCTTATCTTTCTCCCTTTGATACCTGACCAAAACAATCTTGATAGTGATAGCAGTTGGAGTCCCGTTAGATGTTGAAGTGAGAAGTTTGGAACTGATATAGTTTTTTGCCCGTTCCTGTATGTTTGGAACCTGGAATTTATAGGTCTTACTGTTATCAAGTTGGTTCCAGCCTGTACCTTGTTTTGTTGGAACATCTAAGTTTGCTAAGTACCAAAGTACTTTAGAATTTGGAGCAGTAGGTTGGTCAAACTTGTCAAAGTCTTCATCTGTTAGTGCCAGTTTAAAAGGATTAAAAAGATCTGGTTCAGGCTCTACAGCAAGTAAAACTGTTCTCGTCTTAGCTTGTTTCCGAGTTGCGTCCTGGTACTCAACAGGTTGAAAATCCTCTTTAGCAAGCAAGAACAGCTCGATCCGTTCCAGTTCTTCCAACGTCTTATCGTTTTTTTTGTAATAGAACAAGGCGGGAGAACTCTTTGCTTTGGCAGCATCAGCTGTTGTGAAGGGATAAAAGTTGTTCTTGCTGACTAGCACCCCGTAGCAGGAGCGATCGCTAGGTGCAGGTGTTTTGCCTAATACCTGGGTCATCAAGAGACGGGCATAGTAAAATTGCTGGTTGAAGATAGGTTGAGTGCTTTCTACCTTGAGGCGGACTGATTCATCAAGTCCTGCTACAGACCGAGGACGACGTAAGCTTACAGAAACAGCTTGGCTTGCAGAAAGTTGATAGGGTTGGTTATTCCCTTGCGGATAACTAAAGCCATTCAAATACCAAAGCGATCGCGTCATTTCACCAGGTCGAGAAGCCCAGGCAACAACATCGATTAACGGCGGTAAAAGGCTAGTGATGCCTGTTTTCTTGTCCTCCTCTGATTTAGGGAAATTGCTAGGGAGAAAGGGACGGTTTGCGATCGGGCGTGGGTTAACTTTGGGATAAGCAGGAACAGCACTAGATTGGGGATTGCATTGTTCAAAAACCACTTCATCCCATTTGGTACAAGCCAGCAGTTCGCCAGAATTAGCGGCTGGAATGCGAGCTGGGCGTAATTTTCCCGCAAACGCTTGTGGGTTCGCACCAGTAGGGGCGAGGCGAAAGCGAGTGGCTGCAACGGATTTCAGCCTGGATTTTTCGGGTGGGATTTGCGGGCTTGCATCAAATACGAGCAATCCTAAGCTGGGGTCGGGGTTGAGAATAAACCTCGTGTCGAGATGAGGAGCTTCAGCCTTGTCAAGTTGGGGTAAGCGACAGCGAGGGTCTAAATCCTCGCGATCGGGTTCCTGCCCTTCGTTCGGTTGAGCCAAAGACCAGCTAGGGACATGGGTCAGCTCTTCCCGCAGTGCTTCAAATGGACGGGGGATGGAAATTATCTCTTGGTCAAAATTCTTCAGCACAACGGCAGCATCATAGCGACGTTTGGCTTGTAGGAGATTGCTAGCCCATTGCTTGATATTTGCTTTGGATGCTATGCGATCGCGGGCAATCCGTTGCAGTAAACCATTACTAAAGATAATTAGTTGCACATCAATAGTTGAAGCGGGTAGCAGCTTGGCAGCAATTTCTGTTACGTCTTCTACAGTAAATGGGTACTCGAACAGGGTTGGTCTGCTGAGGACAGGCACGCCTGGGTTGTCCGGATCGTAGGCAGTCACCAAGGTTGCTGCGGTCACTTCCGTTGTCGGGTTCTGCACGAGGTTACTGTCTCGCAACCACTCTAAATCACCCAAGGTTGAGGGGAAGCGTAGCGTCACTTCGCCTTGGCTCCAGAAAGCGGGTTGGAGTTCTACGGGTGGCGTTTGGTCATCAGATTGCCAGACGATCGCGTTTCGCAGATACCCTGACTCCAACCATCGGGCTTGGGGAGTGCGATTGAAGATATCAAAGGTTGACAGGCGATCGCTGTCAAAGGATGTTGGGGGTGATTTAATCTGCTTCTGGATGCCAGAGGTGCGATAAATTAGCTCGGCTGACGGAGATTGGTCTGGCTTTTTCAACTCGATCGTTGGCCAAATCGGACGGGTTTGGTCATCGTTACGGAAGGCAGCTAGAGGTAAGCGGACAATATGAGAGGCATGAGATTCGGCTGTGTCGAGTTGCTCAATCGGACGCGGACGCAAGCCCAAACGGATAAACTCATTCTCCAAATCGGGAACGATCGCTGTCACTTTCCCGGTTTTAGGATTTTTGGGCATCTTGACCTCAAAAACCGCTCCCGCCTCGACCACAAGCCTTGACTCTCGTCCCGCAGGGATTTCAGGAAGGGCAATGGTGTGGATAATAATTTCTACCCGTCGATTTTGTGCCCGACCGGGACGGGTTTTATTATCAGCTCTGGGGTTGCTGTCACCTAATCCTTCAACGTTCAAGCGCTTTTCATCAACCCCCTGATTGGTTAACCAGTCTCTCACAGTTGCTGCCCGCAACTCAGAAACTGTTTGGTTAAAATCAGAGGAAGCGGAATTGTCAGTGTAGCCTTTAATATCTGCGGTACTTTCAGGATTGTCTTGGAGGATTTGCAACACCTTGCTTAGCGCCTGGATTTGGTCATCGCGCTCAATTTGATGCTTTTCCAGTTCAAATAAAACGATTTCGGTAGGGCGATCGCTTGGTTTACCGAGGAATGTTGCAACAAATTGCTCCAACTGCATAAAGCGTACAGTTTGGGGAGCCTGCCAATGGTAAGTTACTCCATTGCCAAAGTTAAATTCATGGTCGGCAATTCCACCCAAGATTACTGATTCATCCGGGCCGTCTCCCCTAAGAATTTGGAACATAGCTTCAGCAGGAATCTTAGCCCGGTCAAAATAGAACTTGGCACGGTGGATTGCTTCTACGGGAGCTGTTTTTGGAGAAACGGTTTGGTAATAGATAGCATTCTTGAGTGTCAGTTGTCCAGCCGCTTCAACTTCAAATCGCTTGCTGGGGTCAGCATTCGATAGATTCAGCATCAGCCGCAAGACAAGGCGCGTACTGGAATCACCTTTATCCGTCAGACGCAGTTGTAGATCAGCAACCAGCGATTTGACTGCCACAACTCCCCGTTGGAACCCCTCAAATTCAACTCCAACAAAACCGCGATCGGAGTGTTCATCCAGCCGCTTAAACCAGGAATTTTCAGGTAAGTTGGCTGAGGATTCAATTGAGGATTGATTTTTAGCCGTAAAGATAAATTGATGTGCCCCCACACGGGACGGAGTTAATTGCAGGGAAACCAGCGCTTTAGCCGTCAAATCATCATCGCTACGACCAATATCTAAACTCCAATTTGATGAAGATGTAAATTTTAGTTTCCAGCGCAGTTCAGTATCGGGCTGGGGAGGCTTAAATTGCATCGTGACGATCAGGTCGTCGAAGTCACTATCAGACGACCAAGCTAGATCTTCCCAACCCAGTTGCACCCCACCATCAACCTGTTGAATTTTTACGTGTTCCAAATTGTCCGGGTTAGCTGCCTTAAAGCTCCAAAACGCTAAAGGTTGCTTTTCTGGCTGGTTAGTGGGGTTCTGCTTTAGAAAATCGACAGTGGTACTGTTCTGAATTAAATATGCGCCGATAAATTTAGCACCTGGCAGTTTAACAGTGGCTTCTGTTTGAGTAGCCTTGAAGGTTAGTAGCCGCCTTTCAGGTGCCAAAGCTGCCTGTGCATAACCCAAATCGCCAGGTTTGAGGATACCAATGTATCCCTGGGTATTATCGACGCGAAACAAGCCAAATTCATTGGCATAGTCTGCATTCCGAGCAGCCGTCAGGGTCGTCAGCACCCGTTTACCTGCTGTTCCAGGTACGAACACAGCTCCTTCAGACGGCGGCGACTCTTCATTGGTGTCCTCCAATGTATCTTTGGTTAATGCATCTATAGCGCCTTTTGTCAAATCCCAAAGCGTTTCTCTAGGGGGCAACTGAGGGCTGTCAACGCTCTGTGACTGGGCACTGGTGACTGGCGATTGGGAAAGATTTTCCGACGCTCCTTGTGCGCTTGGTTGCCCCGCTTCGCTATCGTCGCTATCAGAATTTGGGAGGGGTTGCAATCGCCGAACATATTCATCTAATTGCCAATCACTAATCCCCAATCCTCGATCGCCTTGAGTAACAAAGTTTGCCGAATCTGATAATTGGGGGTTAGCTGTCTTAGCCGTTGAACCCGTCCATGTAAAGGAGTAGTCGTCAAGCGTTGGCAACTTGCCATCAGCCTGGATATCGGTAGTCCCAATCCGAAACTGAAAAGCGTCTCCGCCAGATGCAGGAATCTCAAAGCGCAGAACTCCTGCTTGAGTCTGTCCCAATTCAACAGGTAGGATTTTACAGGTAGCATCGGACGGTGCAGCTAGGGAAACTAGACCAACAGGCAGATCGAGCGTCACTTTTAGGTTTTCAAAGTTAAATTCCTCTAACTCAGAGGGCTGTTGAGGTTTTAGCTGTGCCTGAAGTCGAGCTAAGTGGGGAGGGGAATCTGTATTGTCTGGTTTTGAAAAACGCCAGTCGATTTGACCAACTGCGGTTAGCTTCCAAACACTCCCACTACCCACAAAGGTGAGGGCGATTTTGCCACCTGCATTGCTAGGTGGATTGGTTAGGGTGGATGGCGGCGTTTCATACAACCAAACAGCCTCTAATTTGATAGTCGTTTCGTCAGCAGCTTGTGAAATTTCCCGCAACAATAGGGGATACAGGGGAAAACCACCCAACCGAGGCAAGCTACCGTTACCATCGTGGAGCATCCAACTCTGTTGGTATAAGTCATCAGTGGGAGAAAATTCACCCAAGGGTATCCCAATCACATCAAGTTGTAACCCAGAACCCAGAGTAAAACGCTTGGTGATGCGTCTTTGTTCGGATTGGTAAAGCAAGCGATAAGCGTTCTCTTCACTGATCGCTTCTTGTTGCACCAATCCTTCCCCATCTAGGGTGACGACTCGCTGGAGAGTTTCATCAAACTTAGCGATTAACGGTTGACCATTGTTGGCAATATGGTAGCGAGATAACTTCTGCTTCTCTTCATCGGTTTCTATCCCAACTGTAAATTCTGGTAAGCGAGTACCAGCAGAGGTAGTAACTTGCAACGGTATTTGTAGTCCCCCACTGGTTTTAACATCCCGACTAAAGGAAATGGGCTTCGTGCGATCGCCAGTTTTTGGATTAATTAGCTTGAATTCAAACTGAGGATGACGCCCTTGAAGTTGTTTCCTCAAGGTCGTATCATCTCCAACAATTTCGATTTCTACAGCCCCCTCCAAATTGCTAGTTGTTTTGTGCAACCAACCCAAAGCGCGACTGGGTGAAGTAGAAGGCAGTAGCGTAAAGGCTTCAGTTCCCTGAACGCGGGTAAAATCACGCCCCTCGACATTACCCGTGTTAGCCAAGCGATTGGATTGGGATTCACTGACTTCGGCATAGGCTTCATCCAGTACAGGTACGCTATGACGGTAAATCCACTGTACAGGTTGAGCGTTTAAGTTCAGCTCGATACCGGGTAGTGTGGGCAGAAAGTACCTGGATGTCAATAAGGAGGGAACCAGTTGCCAGGGTGATGCTCCTGTTAGATCGGTTTGGGCGATTGGCAAATTTGGCGAACATTGGGGCAATCCC
>JBFLZA010000162.1:0-14512 GCA_040756535.1 Cyanobacteriota bacterium | reverse complement strand
CCCAACCCTCCCCTTGATTTCAGGGAGGGAGTTAGTTTCCCCCCAAGATACAGGGGGGACTAAGGGGGGTAAATTCGACTGCTCTTCAAGAGGTTTATTTTACAAACGGGGCAAAATTTCCGGTAGCAACTGACCCGGAACTTTGGAGAGAGCACGGTTTTGCCCATTCGTACCCCCTAGTTCGTAAATGGCACGAATCGTTTTAATGATGTAGCTCAAAGCGGTTTTATAAGCATCCGATTGTGCATCAATACCCATGCAGGCTTTTCCGTGCTGCTCTAAAGCAGCTTCGAGATGAGCTAATTTAGCCTCTTTGTTTAAGGAAGACTGCACCTCGGTTGCTAATTGGTAGTGTGCTAATCCTAAATTGTTGTTCGTAGAACGAACATCGAAGTTTACAGTAATGGGTGGGTCTTGTTGAGAGAGTTGTTGACTTAGAGCTAGTGCTTTGTCATAAGCGGCAACACACTCCTCTAAGTATTCTGCTTGTTGCTGTGGATCGTTGCCAGAGCGGTCTGCTAAGTGCCAAAAAGCAGTCCCCAAGTTGTTGTAGGTAGAGGCACAAGCTGCTGGAGAATCCTCTGGTGTCCGGTACTTCAGCGCCTGTTGATAGGCATAAGTGGCCATATCTAACCAAATTTCCGGTTGTTCGTATTGGGCAAGATTCCAGTAGGCAGTGCCTAGGTTATTTTGAATCATTGCCCAATTTAGAGGCTCGGATTGAGCAGAATAATAAGAGAGCGCTTCCTCATAAGCGGCGATCGCAGATCGTAAACTCGGTACTGGAGCTTGATGCTGTGCTAAATTCCAGTAAGCCGTTCCTAAATTGTTCTGTGTGGAAGCATACCGGAGGGGTTCGTTGTCAGCACGGCGATAGCGTAAGGCTTCCTCATAAGCGCGAACAGACTGCGCTAAACTTTCTGCGGGGTCTTTATGACGAGCTAAATCACCGTAAGCCGCACCCAAATTATTCTGAATCATCGCATAGGTTTGGGGCGCTTCTTCAGCGATTAGCTTGGTCAAAGCTAGTTGGTACGATTGAATGGCTTGCTCTATGTAAGGAAGCGGTTTCTGTCCACTGCTTGGACAACGGGAGAGCATCCAGTAGAGATTACCCAAATCGTTGAGAATATCAGAAGCTTGGGGCGAGGACTTATCTAATAAATGCAGCGCCTGCTCATACGCCTGAATCGCAATCATCAGGTTTTCTTCAGAAGCGTCTCCCTGTTCGATCGCATGGCGATAGTAATGACCCAATTCCAGATAAGTTTGGGCTGGTGACTCCGCAGGTTGTGATGTCGGTTCTGATGTTGGCGATGAAGCAGGTGGTTGCTGCGGTTGGCTAGTAGGTAGTGCTGTTTGAGCCGGTTCGCTCGATTTAGCACTGGGAAGGGGGGGTTGAGGAGAGCTTACAAGCTCATCAAACTGAAGCGTTTCTATTTCCTGCTCTAGATCACCCAAGTTAAAATCACCCTGAGGGGGTGGTGCCGCTTGGGGTTTGATCGGCCTTGATATCCCCTGTTCCTTTGGCTTAGGAGGTGCGATCGCATCTTGCTTGGCAAACGGAACGATTTTTTGGGAGCCAGAAGTTGGGAAGGGAACCGCTTTTGGAACACTTGTTTTTGGTGAGGAGGGCGCACTGTTTTTACCCGTCGGTGTCCCCGGTGCAATAGGCTGCTGCCTTGGCCGATTGTGCTGCTGTTGTTTTTTCCAACGAATATCTGCAGCTGATCTCGGCTCGACATCGGATAAGTCATGAGCAAGTAGCGATCGCAAATCTTCCTGAAAAGACCCTGGGGATTCCTCAAAGATGCCTGCAGTAGGCGACGATTCGGGTCTTGACGCGCCAACTGGGGGGGGTGGCGTTGGTTCTCCTTCAAACTCAAAAATCCCTGTATGCCACCGCCAAAACTCAGGTACGGACTGCTGAATCGTGTGGAACCAAGGTCGCGGCAACCAGAGCAACAGAGGTGATTCTAAGCGCAGCAGATTGTGTTCGATCGCTTGTAAACGCCTCAGGAACAATCGCTGCACCGATGGGGGTTGCCGCGTTAAACGCTCTACGCCTAAAATTTGAAACGCTAGTGCTGATGTTGAAATTCTATTTTGCCGATCTTGTGCCAACCATTGACCCATTTGACCCAAGGGATTGGGGTCACTCAGATTTAATTCCAGGCTGACCAATTTTGCGTAGCCTTGAAGGTCTGTTGATGCGTTTGCCGAATTTACACCCAATTCATTGTGCAATTTACTGGCCAAGCGATGGCGCAGGCTCAAGTCATCACATACCGCCACAAAAATTTGGCGGCGCAGGCCGAGGCTCAAAGCGAGTTTCAATCGTTGGTAGGTTTGCCGATTCCAACTGGAAACTTTCTGGGGGGCGATATCAGTGACTATCATGGTGGGCACAGGGGAACAGGCGCTTTTAGTGGCACGCTTTCGCTGACAACAGCAGACAGGAAAGTCGCTTAGAATGGGTATCTATTACCTTTCTTCCCGTTGTTTTTGCCTGGGCCAGGATGGGCCGAAAGTGTCTCTGGCAGAGAAAAAGGTTAAGTTGAGCGCATGACCCCTTTGATTGGGGTCAACACCTGTGCCGGAAATCGCGTTGGCTGGTCTATTTGTAATGAAAGAAGCTGTTTTTTGGGAGCGATCGCTTTTTAAATTTGAGGCTAAATTAGGCTAAAGGCGATCGCAAATTGATTCACCCCCAATTTTTTCGTAGGGGCATGGCACTGCCATGCCCGTGTAGAGATTCTAGATGCTGAACCTAAAAGCGATCGCAAACTTTGTCATACAGAAGACAAAGCTTTCTCTATTTTTGACTGTTCCAAGGCACGACCAATCAACACCAAGCGAGTTTGACGCGGTTCCGATGCCTGCCAAGGCCGGTCAAAGAAATGCTCCAAGCGAGAACCAACCCCCTGTACTACCATCCGCATGGGTTTGTTGGGAACTGCCACAAATCCTTTAATTCGGTAAATTTCCTCGTCTTGCACCAACTGTTTCAACTTTGCGGTTAGTGCTTTCGGTTCAAACGCTGCATCTAAAATAATGTGAACCGAGTTAATCTCATCATCATGCTCGTGTTCTTCCTCTGTATCGTGATGACTGGGACGAGCATCTAAATTATCTTCCACTGCCGCATTGAATCCCAACAATAAATCAGGATTAATCTCACCCTGATGGCAGGGAACCACCTTCACTCCCTGAGGTAACTCCTGTTTTAACCAGTCCTGTACCTTGGCTTGAGTCTCGGCGTCCACTCGATCTACTTTAGTTAACAGTACTAAATCAGCACAAGCCAACTGGTCTTCAAACAATTCCTCAATCGGTGTTTCATGTTCCAAATTCGGGTCAGCCTCACGTTGTGCTAATAAGGCATCCAAGTCACCCACCAGTGTACCCGCAGCGATCGCTTCACAGTCCACCACAGTAATCACGCCATCAACTGTAGCCCCCGTGCGAATTTCTGGCCAACGAAACGCTTGAACTAAAGGTTTGGGTAATGCTAATCCCGACGTTTCAATCAGCAAACAATCAATCTGTTCACGACGCTTTAACAGTTCTTGAATCGTAGGAAGAAATTCTTCCTGAACTGTGCAGCACAGACAACCGTTAGTTAATTCCACAATATTGTTTGCCGCCTCTTCCTCATCATCACAAACTTGACAAGAACGCAGCAACTCTCCATCAATGCCAACTTCGCCAAATTCATTAACAATCACAGCAATACGTCGCCCCTGATTGTTTTGTAATAAATGGCGTAGCAGCGTAGTTTTACCACTACCGAGAAAACCAGTCACAACCGTAACAGGAATCTTAGCACCCATAAAAAACTCCTTATGAACTAACAGTAATCAGTGACCCATTTTCCTTACTCATCAGCTCTAATTTCCAAAATATGAGTAATTTTTAGATTTGAATCAAAGCCTCGCAGTCTCAGAGAAAAACATCCTAATTTTGTTTCCGCTTCCCTCAGAATAAACGAAAAACTAGCTCCAAAAACTCTGCGCCCCTTTGCGAAAACCTCTGTGACCTCTGCGTTAAAAAAACAGAATGTTCCAATGCTAAACGATTCAAAATAACTGGTCACTGAGTTAAAGTTCTATTTAGCGAGAAAAAAGACTAGATTTCTGGTTTCGATCCTCTAGATTCATCTGTAGATTACCTTTCCCCCTTTCCCTTTCACCTTTCTCCTTTTGGAACTAAGGGCGGAATCCGAGCCAAAACTCCATTTTTTAAAGGCTTAGGACGATCAACCCACGCCATATAACCCTCTGGATGGGCAAAATACAGCTTGGCACACTCCAGTACTGCCGCCGCACTTTCTTCGGCCGGTAAATCACCAAATAAATAAGTGAATTTGCCAGGAGCCACAAATGAAACAGCACAGGAATGACTGCAAGCGCTCATGCACCCCACTTCCTGAAGCTGAAACTCATCTCGCAATTCCCAATTTTGGTGCAATTCCTGTAACCGCTCTAATAACTCCTGTCCCCCACTTTTCCCTTGCGGCTTTCCCTCGACATAAACAGTTGCACAAGTTTTGCAAACAAAAAGAACGTGCTGTGTATCCATCTCCCCTCTGATTACTCAACCCAATATCATCTCAAACCCATCCAAAAAGCCTCTTCCATGACGACTTTTCATCTGCGTTTATCTGCGTGCATCTGCGGTTTCAATTCTCTTATCCAGCATTCGCATAGCTTTTAAGTTTGATTCCAAGCACCAAACCCAACACAATGAAACTCGTCAAATAAACTAAAACAATCAATCGACTTTGTAGAGGAGGAGCCACTCCCTCCACATCAATTTCCTGTGCGACTCGCAAAGGAGAAAACTGACGTACTTGAGATTGCGGAGAAACATCTACAGTAACTTTATGAGGTGCCCCATCAAAAAACTGTTGCTCCCACATGAGTTTGCCCTGATTATCAGGTACTCCTTGATAGGAAAAAGCCACCCATTCATCACCAACTGGTGTTGTTTTAATCTTCAAAACGACATCAGTTGCAGGCTCACCTGTTGTCGTATCTACGACTTGAACCCCCAACCTCGCTAATTGCCCTACAGTCGCCTCAGTATCCCCTACTATCCTTGCTTCAACCCCTTGAGATTGGAGAATTGCTGGCTCTATGGGGTGAGAATGATGTCCATCAGTATGAGAATCTGCGATTTCAGCTGTAATATTAATCAAGAGTAAGGATGCGATCGCAACTACAATCGCCCCACTCAACAACAATCGTACCCGTTGCGGCGCAATTTCTCCCTCTTGAATCTGTTGCCTTCCTCCCAATACCCAACCGCCTCCAAGTCCTACAACTAGCAAAATCGCCGCTAAAATGCCGAAATTGCGATACTTCACCGCACTTTCATGCACCGATAAAGTTAGAGCCTGTTGAAATGGGGTAAACGCCTTCGCCTCAAGGGGAGTCACATCAACTAACAGCTGATACTTCCCCCGAATCGGTAGCATTTGCTGGATTTGCAACTCCCCTTTAGGAGCAACTGCCTCAATATTGAGTAACTCCGTCCCTTCTACAATGGGAAAATCGGTGGGAAACCAAGGAGTTTTCCCAGGTGTAAGAATTTGCAAGCGAATTTTTGCCTTTTCTATCGGTTGACTGGCTGCATCTAGCGCTTGCAACGTCAACGTTACCGGAGACTGCGGTGTCGCTGCCTCAGCTTCAATGGGGAAAATTCGGTTAAGGGGTGGCTCTGTACTCAGACGAATAGAGGAGCGTGGGGTTTGAGAAAACACCAGCCAGCTCGATAAAACTACTCCCATCAGGCAAATCACACTGACGAGGGCAGTCATTTTAAATTTTCGCATTCTAAATTCTGGACTCGGAGCTAACTCCGGACTAAAAGAACTAATGACAACCCACTAACAGCGTGTGGTGACGTAGAGAATGCATTTGATTGTGAACAGCCGGATAATTAGAAAAATAAAGAGTCCAGAGCGTCAGAGCGCACAACGAAGTGAAAAGTGTAGCTTGTACAGGCAGCGATAGTGTGAAACGAACGGTACGCCGCTGAATAGAATTAAGGGTATTAACTGAAGAATGGTTCATTTTGACCTCGATAGTGTAAATCGCACATCCGAGTGAGCGCTATATCGGTGGGCATTCTGGCTAGTGAGCCCACTATCGGTGAACTCATTACAGCTGCGGTACAGCGCCGGACTTACACCGAACTTTCCCCGTTACCTCTAGTGGCTGTTCCCCACCAGAACCGATTCAGGTACTTTACCACATTCGTTGCACTTGGTGGACAATTAGTTTTGCTGGAATGTAAGACTAATCGCCTCCTCCTAAGCTGTTGTGTATATATTTCGCACTTGATCGGGTGAGGGTAAAAAAAGCGAAAGGCTTGATTTATCTACCTTTTCCCTTTCACCTTTCCTCACAAGAGTGCAATTTGTAAGTACAACAGCTTACCTATCTGACTACTCGTCTTCAATAGATTCCCAAAAAGATTTAAATAGCTTTATTACCACTACAGCAAAATACAATACGTAAAAAATTACAGCACTGACTGTAATTGATAGCAAAACGATAGGAAGAAATTTAAAATTAGGTAGCCACTTCCAGTGAAAGGCAGCGCTCCCAATCCAATCAGCTAGAGGCTGAACGAAACTCATCAATGGATTCGTTAGTATAGTTACTAGCAGACCAAAGACGACGATGACGAATACTGGGGATAGGATAGCCGAATTAGGTTTTTGTGAGTTTTTGAGAGGAATTAACATTAGTTTTCGACATGCCGCCATGTCTAGAAATTGGTGGAGTAACTTCTAAACTTGCTATTTTCAGTTGTGAAGATTGATGGATGTGCTCGCTAAATCTGCCGTAAGCTTATGTGTTGGTCTAATATCTCACTGCGCCTTTGAAATATTCCACTTTATTAATATTTCTTATGATTACACAAATTCTAAGAAACTGTGTTAACTTCTTCTAAAGAATCGATTAAAACATCAATAAGTTTTTTGAAAGCTTAAATATCTCGGTAGTCGATGAACTGCTGTCTGATTAATTTTAGTAATGTATAGCGCTTACACGAACCGACTGAAAGCCAACTTGTAGCTCTCAGTCGATTCTTGTTATCAGTGCAACTAAGTCAAAAGTATCTGTTTTGGCTTTTACTGATCCGAGCCACTACTTGACATTTGCTCACGGGATGGCAGCATCACTCTGTCAATCACATGAATGACACCATTGTTGGCTTTAATGTCCGCTTGAACAACGTTGGCATCATTGACCATGACACCATTTGAACTCACTTTCACTTCCACTGGAACACCCCCAAGTGTTTCCGTTGTTCCAGATTTCAACATTGTGGAGGTTTGCTCTCCCGGAACTACATGGTAGGTCAGAATTTGAACCAAGACGTCTCGGTTTTCTGGCTTTAACAGTTCCTCAATTGTACCTTCAGGCAGGGCCGCAAAGGCTTCATCCGTTGGCGCAAAAACGGTGTAGGGCCCACCAGAGGCTAAAGCTTTGTCTAAACCTGCCGCCTTCAGGGCAGCTGTTAAGGTTTTGAAGGAAGCATTAGAGGATGCAATATCAACAATGCTGCCAGTTGCAGAGGTAGCACTAGCACTCATGGTTGAGTTACTGCTCATACCCGTCGATTCAGTAGCCCTATTTTGAGTGCTTGCTTCCTGGCTCATAGTCATGTTGCCAGAACTAGCGCGAGAACTCATTGTCATTGAGCTAGAACGAGAGCTCGTTAGCTCAGAGAAAGAACGAAGAGTTAGGGCATTAGCACCCAGTTTTGAGGTAATGGCAGCAGCGATGTCAGACGGTACAATCACCCTGTTAATGGCATGAATGACACCGTTGCGGGCTTGAATATCGGGTTGGGTGACGGTAGCACCACTGACTGTAACGCCAGTTCCAGCAACACTTACTTCAACTGGGCTGCCTCCAATGGTTTTGACGGCTCCAGACTTCAGCGTCGTGGAAGTCATATCGCCGGAAACCACATGATATTTCAGAATCTCTACCAAAGTTTTGCGGTTCTCTGGCTTAAGCAAAGCTCGAAAGGTTTCTGGGGGTAGAGCTGCAAAAGCAGCATCTGTAGGCGCAAAAACCGTGTAGGAGCCTCCTTTGAGAGCTTCATCCAGATTGGTGAGCCTCAACAATCCGTCCAAAACGTTAAAGGATTGACTGGAGCTAGCAATGCTGGCAATGCTCATGCTCTGTGTCGAATTCATGGATGCAGATGAATTCATGGGTTGAGCTTGAGCTTGACTCTGCATCTGGGGTGCTGACATATTTTGCGCTAACACCGGGATTGCCACAAAAGCGCTAGCCGCTCCTGCCAGAGCTACAAATTTCTTAACGGATTTGGTAACTTTACCCACCTTTACAGAGGTCTCCTATGAAGAAATATTAAGATTCGTTAACAACTTATCATAATTACATTTATAGGGATAAAGCCTCTATCTTTTGGCAGAGGTGCGGGAAAAGGGAAAAGGGAAAAGGGAAAAGGGAAAAGGGAAAAGGAGAAATAGATTCTCGAAGAGAAAAAAAAGAGGTCAGTTCCTACTTTAATTAAGCAACTGACCTTAATATTGATAAAAATTGAATGTGTAGCTGTATTGAGCGCTTAACCGATTAATTTTGCCCAAGATTGAGGGCCGATATTGCCATCAACCGTTAAACCGTTTTGTTTTTGAAACTTCTCAACAGTTGCGGCTGTCCCTGGCCCATATACACCATCTGTCTCAGCCCCTACACGATATTGAATATATTTAACAACCGTGCCGCCCGCGTGGTTGGCTCGTAGAATTGGCTTGGCGAGTATTTGATTAATAGCTAACCATGTCGTCGCTCCAGCAATTCCCGTTTCAGTAACATCAACAATCTGCTGAAAGTTTTTTATCGCGGCTGTCGTTTCCTTATCCAGAGAGCCATCTTCTACCAAGGGTTTACCGTTATCGTCCCTGATTTTTAACCGATTTAAGGCTTGTTGGAGTTCTAATGTTGTAAACTTATCATCAGCATCAGGAGTCGGTGCCGCTTGTCCTGTTAATCCTTTAACAATAGCTGTTGCTATATCTTCTGCATTATACCGATCCATATCTGGCTTGTTGTCGCAGAAACAGCACTCGACAAGAACGGCTGGTGAATACACATTTCTTACTACATATAAATGTGAGCCATCTTTAACGCCTCGATTGAAATATCCTAGCTTAACGATATTATCGAGGATGCGTTTGGCAATACTTCTTCCAGTATCACTGACGGCAAAAACTTCTGTACCATTCGCTTGTTTATTGAACGAATTAAAATGAATGGATACAAAAACATCCACATTATTACTGTTGGCTATATTGCATCGTTGCTGGAGAGAATTGCCTACACCACTCGCTCTGCTCGGTCGGCATCCGATTACTTGGTGTCCGAGGGCTTGTAATTTGGAAACAACTTTACTTCCTACCTCCATTGTCATGACATCTTCTTGCCTAATTCCTTTGGCCCCAATGTCAGGAGAGCAATTATGCCCGATATCGATGCCGTATTTCATAAAGATTGCCTAATTAAGTTTGTCAAGACATTGAACGTTTTGTTCAGACAATGGCTTCAAAACCTTTCAAATCATTTCCGGACAGGTAGTAAGATTAATGGGTATTGCCTGAAATTGTGCGATCGCATCCTCTTGCTTCAATCCTTGTAGGGTGAGTTAACGAAGTGTAACGCACGACTGGATGAGTGTGTTACGGGGCACAGGCTTGCAGAATCGGTCAAAACTTCCCTCAAATACGCACTCTCCGGTAATTGAAGCCAATCTTTAACGCAGTAACTCCTCTAGAGTATGTTGGTTCCAAAGGGATTGGTACAAACCCGGACTAGCTACAAGTTCAGCATGGGTACCGATTTGGACAATTCTCCCTGCATCCATCACAAAAATCCGGTCAGCCGTGGCAGCTGCAGAGAGTTGGTGAGAGATAAAAATCACAGTTTTCCGCCGAGTCCCTTCCGAGAGATTGTGCAGAATTTGGGTAGCGGTTTGGTTATCAACACTAGAAAGGGCATCATCGAGAATCAGGAGTGGTGATTCCATCAGCAGTGCTCTTGCTAAAGCGGTGCGCTGTCTTTGGCCTCCAGAGAGGGTAATACCCCGTTCTCCCACAATCGTGTCATAGTGCTGAGGGAAGTTGAGAATTTCTGAATGGATTTGTGCTTGCTTGGCCGCGTATTCAACCTCTGAGTCTTCCGCGATGGGATTACCGTAGCGGATGTTGTTTTTGATGTTGGTACTGAAGAGGAAGCTATCTTGGGGAACATAAGCAATCGCTCCTCGTAAGTCTTGCAAGCGTACCTTCGTCACGTCATATCCATCTATAAATAGCTGATGGCTGTCAATATTCAGCAGACGGGGTATGGCATTGGCAAGGGTTGATTTTCCTGAACCAATTGATCCCACAATTGCTACTGTTTCACCCGCATGAATCGTAAAACTGACGTCTTTGAGTGCTGGAGTTTTGGCACCAGGATAGGTGTAGCTCAAATTTTGCGCCGTTAATTGACCTTCTACGGTCTTTGGTAAACTACTTGCATCGGGAGCATCTTTAATTTGAGGCTTGACGCTGAGAATCGACTCAATCCGGTCAACACTCACTTCACCCCGTTGGTAGGCAGTAATGGTAAAACCTAAGAGTGCAGTGGGGAAAACCAAACGCTCTGAGTAGAGAAGCAAGGCGACAAAATCACCCACTGTAATTGCACCAGAGGCAATCGCTCCAGAACCCAACCATAGCAAGATGAGTAAGCTGATATAGGCAAGTGCTTCAATTACAGGAAACAGCACGTTCCGTGTTTTTGCCAAATTCAGATTTGCCTGTAAAAGCTGTGTGTTAAGTCCTCGGAAAGCGCGGCGTTCGTTTTCCTCCTGAGCGTAAATTTTAATCAGGGAGATACCACTCATATCTTCCTGAATCAGTTCACTCATGTTCGAGAGTTCTTCTTGCACCGCTAGCTGTTGGTTACGCAGTTTCTCGCTAAATAGCTGAACGGTGATGAGCATGAAGGGGTAAACTGCGATCGCAAACAGAGTAAGACGCAAGCTAATCGACATCATTACGGGTAGCGTCAAGCTGTAGGCAAAAACAGTATTCGCCAAACTCAACACCGCAAACCCCAACAAACGCCGAATATTATCAACATCGCTCGTAGCGCGGTTAATCAAATCTCCCGATGTATTCGTGGAAAAATAGGAGGGTTCTAGGGTTAAAAGATGCTGAAAAATCTTTTGCTTGAGGTCAAATTCGACCTTGCGCCCTACCCCAAAAAGGAGAGTCCGCGATACCATCCGAATGATCCACATGAATGAGGCAAGGATGAGGAGAAGAAATATAAACCGCCAAATACGATCAAAATCTAAAGCGGTACGCAGTTCGTCAATGCTGTCTCTAATCAGTAGAGGGATGTAAACGCCAAGTCCATTGACAATCAATAGTGCGATGATACCGAGTACTGCATCCCAAGTATGAGGGCGCAGGTAAGCCAGTAGTTTTTGCAGCCTGGAGTTAGCCATGTGCCTAAGAAGAGGATTGGGGATTGGGTTTGGGGATTGAGAAAAAATGGGGTTGTTCGCTGAGTACTCTCATTTGGGGTGGATTCATCGATGCAAATTGAAACAGCAATTGTTCTTGAAGACACGCAGCGCAACTCGACAAAGAGTTCTGATTCCAATCCTCCGGGATTTATCCGTGGGGATTTCTGGTTCGTGAGTTCTTAGTTTTTAGTGTTCTTAACTGAGAACCCTAACAATTCTTAATCTTAAACGCTGACGTTCTCCCTAGGGGAAATTCGTCAATACAGTCTTTTCGGTTATTCATTCTATTGAGCTGTTGATTCTACCTTTAGGTGGATGAATAATTTAATGCCTGATGGGCGTAGCCACTCCCAAAGGCCCACGAGTCACGCCAAGCTGATTTTGCAGTCTTAAGTCTCGCCAGAGTTGAGAACCGGTAATCTCTCCTTCTAGCAGTTGACGGTAGCGGTGAATCGTCTGCGTCACTTGGTCGGGTGTCTCGTTGACAAATTCAATCCGGAAGTAGCGCACCCCTCGGTCTATCAACCGTTGCACATACTCTGCCCCAGTTTGGGCAGTGCCGTTAAATACGGTGTTTCGACAGCCTGCATCCGCTTGGAGGATGTGTTCGGTGCCAACGCGGTCTCTTAATTTCACTTCATGCTTCTCACAGGGGCGTCCACAGTTGGTATAGTCTGTTCCTGTGGATAGAAAAGTACAAAATACGCAGTGTTCCATGTGGAACATGGGGATGTGCTGATGGATGGTGACTTCAAACCAGTGAGGTGGACTACTATTCAGTAAATCTTCAAGTTGGTTGATGTTGAGGTCGTAGGATGGCGTAAGTCGTTCCAGACCAAACTGCTGCTTAAAGTAATCCGCCGTTAAGGGATTAGCAATGTTGAGGGAAAAATCACCCATACAGCGTTCACTAGCAAAAAACTGGAGTTGGTCATAATTTCGCACCAGATAGCCATCTGCCTCACAAGAGCGCACTTGCTGCAAAATATAGTTCTCTCCAGGTTTGGTAATCCGAGGTGGCGCAACCCAGATGGTGGGAAATGATGAATGATGAATGATGAATGATGAATCAGTATTTTGAGCCTTCCGCCTAACATCTGCGAGCTGATTTTGCTTCTGACGAACTAACTGTACGGCTTCACGATAAGCGCGGGGGTCTTCAAATTCACAGTAGAGAGTCTCAATTCCGGCTTGGAGTGCCGCTTGCAGTTGCTTCAGGTTTCGCACTAACACAATGAGGGTGGGAGAACCTAAAGGTGTTGTCTCTTGAGCGGGTAGTAAGTTGGAAAGGGAAGCTTCTGAGTTGAGTTGCCAGCGTTTGAGTTTCGCTCTCAACTCCTCCAACTGTGCCACAATCTCCCGCCGTAGACGGTTTAACTCACTTACAGGCACCATGACGGCACCCTGGAGGTGATTAGTTAACGACCCCAAACAGAAGGGAGTATTGCCGAGACGACCCAACTGTTCTTGTAAGCGTTCTGAGGTGAGGGGTTTAGTGTGGGCCTCGACTAGGGATATTGAAGATTCTACCTGAACCACATGACCGATTTCGTCACGAGCGATCGCAATTAAGGGTTGACCGACTTCTCCATAAACTTCCAAGTGAATCGGACGCTGAAAGTGGGGAGTCTCCCCGGCAAAACTTTGGCGCAGCTGTCTATCCAATTCTGGGTCACTGGTTTTCCAAATCTTATCCCCCACATGCACCCGTCGCCAATTGATATCACGTCGTCCAAATGTCAGTACAGTCTGTTTGCCCTGCTGTTCTACTGCATAGATTCGACCGCCTTCTTCCTGCGTTTCAGGGTGGCCACAGTCGAAGACGATACCATCTCCAGGTTTAATCGGCGCTTGCAACTGCACCGTAACTTGATCTTTATCCTGATAAATGCGAGTTACTTCGCCCAGGTAAACTCCCCGCTTTTTGCCGAAATGGGCATGAACCAATTCTTGGTTGTTTATTCCCCGAAACCAACCGGTATAGAGGCCGCGAGAAAATGCCATCTCTAGGTTGTACTGTTCTTGGTTGGTTGCTGAGTAGGGATGGGAACTTTCCTGAACCAGGGAGGATTTTTGGTTCCCTCCTTTTAAAACAGGAGTTTTTGGGTTCCCCCCTTTTGAAGGGGGGCTAGGGGGGATCGAAGCCAACTCCTCCATCACCCGATTCAGTGCTTGTCGATAAACGCGAGTCACGTTAGCAACATACTCTGGTGTTTTCAGCCGACCTTCAATTTTCAGAGAACTGACTCCTGCCTTCACCAACTCTGGGAGAACCTCTAATCCTGCCAAGTCTTGGGGACTGAGTAGATATTTTCTATTTCCCAGTTCCACTTCTTCCCCATCCGCGATGAGCTCATAAGGCATCCGGCACGCTTGGGCGCATTCTCCCCGGTTAGCAGAACGTCCTCCTAATGCTTCACTCGTTAAACACTGACCCGAATACGCGACGCACAAAGCACCGTGAACAAAGACTTCTAGGGGGAGTGAAACATTTCGTTCCCCAAGCTGCTTCTGAATTTTGTTGATTTCTTTGAGAGAACATTCACGCGCCAAGACAACCAACTCACAACCCAGCGATTGGGCAAATTCCGCACCCGTCGCACTGGTGATGGTCATCTGGGTAGAGGCATGAATGGGAAAATCGGGGGAAAGGTGGCGAATCAGACGGCAAATTCCCACATCCTGAACAATCACAGCATCCACACCTGCGGCAATAATAGTCCGGAGATACTGCTCTGCTTCTACTAGTTCCTGAGGAAAGACTAACGTATTGAGAGTGACATAGCCTTTCACACCCCGACGGTGCAGGAATTCCATCAGTTGGGGCAAGTCTGCTTCGGTAAAGTTGTGCGCCCGCATCCGTGCATTAAACCGCTCTAAACCAAAGTAGATTGCATCTGCCCCGTTTTCTACAGCCGCTTTGGCACAGTCCCAATGTCCTGCT
>JBFLZA010000161.1:0-14525 GCA_040756535.1 Cyanobacteriota bacterium | reverse complement strand
GAATGATGCCATCTGCCGCAATATCTACCAGCGCATGATGTCCAATCTGAATTTCAAAATGGCACATGCAAGTCAATGGCTCCCGGTGCAGCACCAGCTCATTTAAACACAGCGCTTCCCACCAAAGATTGTCCTTGCGAATGACCTTAACCGACAGCATCGTCCGCTCTTCAATGTCGTACTCTCCTGCCAGTATCTTGTCCAAAACACGGGGCAACTCGTTCACATAAGCCTCAGTTAAGAAACCCATGTGACCTGTATTCAGTGTGAGCAAGGGGATACCATAAGGAGCCACCTGACGAAAGGCAGCGAGAACTGTACCATCGCCCCCTAGCACGATCGCAAAGCTCATCTTTTCATCAAAGCCGGGAGGTGCCAACTTATCGATCGGCGTATGGCAAATCGGAGAATCTGGGCGTGAATAACCCAGGATGCCTCCCTCACCAGTAGCCACATGGACTTCCCAACCCGCAGCATTCAGCTTGTCTTTCAATTCATAAGCGAGGCGACAAGCTGCCGGTTTGATGTCGTTGTAGATAATGCCTGCTTTGGGTATGCTCACCAGTCCTCGTCGTAGTCAACTCTTCTGGAACAATTAGCACTTTAGCCCGGTCGTAGACAGTGGATTTTCTAAAACACTGTCAAATAAAGTTCACGACAACAGCAAATGGCTACAGAGCCAAAACCTCGAACGTAATAGCACTGCTCATCACTCTTAATCCCTGCTTTATGGATTCCTTACGATAGGCATCTAGTATTTTTGCTTATCAAATCATTTTATCGCGATCAAACTTAATCGCAATTAATCGCGCTTACTTCCCTCCAATATTCTTCTAAGACTTGGATTTAAAGGGAGTCTTCTTTTTAGCCTTCTGTTTTGCCTTTTGGGTTTCAAACTCAATTTCCTTGAGCTTTTTCATAATCCGGCTAAAGTACTCTTGCAGGTAAGCCTCTAAGGTTGTCGTTTCTTTGGGGTCTAAACCAAAGACTTTGTAAACGTCATCCATCGAAGCATCCAGGGGTTTGCCGCTTGCTATCACCTCAGCAAATGACAATCGATCAGCAACGTTCCATCCCCACTGGAAAAAGCGTAGGAACCCACGTATTCCTCGTAAGAAACCAAGAGGCAGTCGGGCGATTTTGGCGTCTTTTCCAGACAATCGTTCGCACAGGCGGATAATCTCATAGGCACCCCAAGCCCGCGTACCCACTACCGGAAAAGTCTGATTGACTGTTTCTGGAACCTCAAGGGCACGAACCGCAAATTTGGCAATATCCTGAGTATCCATATAGGCAACAGGGGAGGAATCGCCGGTAATCCAAACCGATTGTCCCTCTAAAACCGGAATCGCATACTGACCGACTAACCCTTGCATAAAGCCGCAAGGCCGCAAAATCGTGTATTTCAATCCCGATTCTACCAAGAACAGCTCTGTACACCGCTTAATTTCCATCAGCGGAACATTCGGAAAATTCTCAGCATCCAGAATTGAGAAGAAGATAAACCGTTCAATACCGGCCGCAGCGGCAGCTTGAATCAGGGAGACTTTGCCATCCCAGTCCACTTGTTTGATGGATAGAGAGTCTGTCGGTCGAGATGTTGCTGTGTCAATCACAGCAGTTATCCCTTCGAGAGCAGACGGCAGAGTTTCTGGGTTAGTGAGGTCACCTCGAACAATTTCCGCTCCCCATTCTTTTAAAAAGGCCGCTTTCTTCGGGCTGCGTACAAAGCAGCGCACGTTATGGCCTTCGTCGATTGCACGACGAACCACCTGTCTTCCCAAGGTGCCTGTTGCACCCACGACCAACAAGTTCATTTAGGATTTTTAGTAAAGAATCTTAAACTTTCTCAATGATCTTATCAGAAATCTGCCAGTGATTCCATAAAGGAGATGAGAGACTCGAAATTGGGAATGGGAAAGGAGATGCCCAACTGAGAAGAAACGGCAACACTCCAGAAGTTGTTGAAATCTCTAGAAACTCCCCGTGTCTAGAGTGTCCCAATCCTCCGGAGTGTTCTTTTGCCTAGTTCTTTCTTCCCCAGTTCCCTTAAACCGACATCTTGCACCCTGGTTAAAACCCTTCGGTGGGCAGGAGTACAGCGACGCTCACAATCAGCGTTTCAACTTCTGTAGGCTCCTGTCTACCCTACATCCAACAGTGCAAGCTCTGAACTTAAAGGGACTCTTCTTCGCCTCCTTGGATTTTGAGAAGTAAAAAGCCTAATCCCAAGCCAACCAGAATTAAGGTAAAGGATAATACCGCTGCGTTGAAAATCTCACCGTTCATTCGTTTCGTCTCCTAAATGCGTTACTAAACGTGCGCGTAGCGCAATCGCCAAAATGTTGGATATCTATACAATAGAACCCCTTGACCACCTAACGCCCAGTCGGACTAGATGATAGATGAGCTATGAGTATCCAAACCCATAGGCGGTATTTTAGAACAGCAAGGCGATCGAACTCCAGCTTACTCCGCTAGCAGTAGTTGAACCTGAGGACTCCCGCGATTATGTTGTATTGAGTTGTAACTCCTCCTCACCAGGCCGGGAATAATGGCTAATGACTGACGAATCGAAAAAAATGAAGACAGGGAAAACTTTCTTTACAGAAAAACCCATTGCCAAATCAAGGCGTCCTCGGTTAGCGGTAACCTTGGGAGACCCAGCAGGGATTGGCCCGGAGGTGGTACTCAAAGCATTGGCAGACCCAGAGATGACCAAGGATTGTGAGGTAACACTAATCGGTAGCCAATCTTTGTGTCATGCGACCTACAACCAACTGCGGCAGCAAGTATTGAACAATGGCGAAATGTTGATTGATCCAGCGCAACTCTCTATTCTCGATATTGAGTTAGAGACAGCCACGGAGCATCAAATTAAGCTGGGTGTAGGCAATGCAGCGAGTGGTGCAGCAAGTTTTTCCTATCTAGAGACTGCCATTGAGCGCACCCTAGCTGGCGAATTTGATGGTATCGTCACGGCCCCGATCGCCAAGTCGCTCTGGAAAGCAGCAGGACATGATTATCCCGGACAAACTGAAGTCTTGGCTCAGTCTGCAGGGGTGGAAAGATTCGGGATGTTATTTGTGGCGCGATCGCCCTATACTGGATGGTTGCTGCGTACCCTTCTTGTTACCACACACATTCCTCTGTGTCAAGTTTCTGATACCCTGACTTCTGATTTGATGGCAAAAAAGTTGGATTTACTCCTAGAGTGCTTGCGGGTTGACTTTGGTTTAGAAACCCCTCGGATTGCTATTTCTGGATTAAATCCTCACAGTGGGGAGCAAGGCCAACTCGGTTGTGAAGAACAAGATTGGTTAATTCCTTGGCTGGAGCAAGAGCGCCGGAGACATCCTAAATTAACACTGGATGGCCCAGTGCCGCCTGATACCCTTTGGGTCAAAGCTGGTCAAGCTTGGTATGGAAATAGCCCAAGCCTTAGGCAATCAGAAAACGCTTCGAGCCAAAATCTAGACTCTAAAATCCCGAATCTCCCCGATGCCTATCTAGCGCTTTACCATGATCAAGGTTTAATTCCGGTCAAACTAATGGCATTCGACCGAGCAATCAACACCACTATTGGTCTGCCTTTCGTTCGCACCTCTCCTGATCATGGCACAGCGTTTGATATTGCAGGTCAAGGAATTGCTAATGCTACCAGTATGAAGGCTGCGATTCAGCTAGCGACTGAACTGGTCAATCAGCGGTTGAGTATCCCAATTGTAAGTCAAGGAGAAAAATACCATGAAGATTAAGCCTCTGATTTTGCCCACCATTGCCGTCCTATTGGGCGCGATGCTCAATGGGGTAGCAACAGCTCAATCACTCGGTTTATACGAGCAAGAAGTAGACAATCAGTTGCAACAAGCGATTAAAACGTCAAAAGAAGAGGGCTATCAGCTATCGTTTCCGCGAAATATAGCACAGTTGGCTCGCGGGGCAGAGGCACCTAAAACCGTATTGCTTTATCCCAATCGGGAGTATAGCTTTGTCGCTGTATGCGATCGCAATTGCTCTCAAGTCAAGTTGATGCTCAAGGACATGGATGGCAATAAAATTATATCCAGCCCGTCAAATGATGCGGTTGACGTACTCAACTTTAAGCCTTCAGCAGAGGGAAGATATCAGGTTCTCGTGAAAATGGAAAAATGCTCGACTCAGTCTTGTTACTTTGGGCTGGGAATCTTTGATAAAGGATAGTTGGGATTAAACATCCATTCCATTCCATGTAAGCAGGAGCGATCGCCTTTTAGATGGCACGGAAGAAATCAAGTAATGATTTAAATCGAGTCAGAATGTGATTTTTTGACGGCTCAGCTTTTTGTAAACCTAGGATTTAGTGGAGTTTGTAGGGGGATTCCTTGTTAACGCCCAGACTCTCTACAACAAATATCCCTACCCCCTGCTCCCTTGTTCTATCAGGAAAATTGAATGCAAAGTTTTGCGAAGCTTTTGTATGAAAAAGCAATATTTTAATATAATCTAAGGAATTTAAAAGCTTAACAGTTCAAATTCTTAGCTCTAAAACCCGGTGAATTAGGCTCCTTTCATCTACCCATTCATACAGTTACCTCAAAAATTTATGACTGCTTGAAAAGAGCGCTTTTAGGGTCGAGTGCTTACTTTAGGATAACTATAAACACTCGCGGCATCACTACTATAAAGCGTGGAGTAAAGCTTTCGCCAGGTCGAGAGGAAATAAGCCTATGTGCCACAGCGAAATGACAACCTCACAACTATCGCATGTAAGCAACTACGACGAAGAACCTATTCACTCCCCTGGATTGATTCAGCCTCACGGCATACTTCTCGTGTTGCAAGAACCTCATCTCAAAATAGTACAAGTTAGCAATAACACTTCGGAAATTATCGGTATTTCCCCTCGTGAACTGCTGAATAAAGAACTTAAAGAACTGATTGACAGCGACCAACTCAATAGCATCAAACAAAGTCTAAATAAAACCCGCGAAATTCATCATGTTATTTTGTATATCAAAAATGAAAATAATTTTTATTGGCTCGATGGTATCATTCATTACTCTGAGCCTTTTTGGATTTTAGAATTAGAGCCAAGAGAAGCAATAGAAAATAATTACTCCCTCAAATTTCATTGTTTAATCAAAAATTCTTTATCAAAAATTCAAAAGTCATTTACTCTACAAGAAACCTGTCAATTATTGGTTCAAGAAGTACGAGAAATTACAGGTTTTGATCGAGTGATGCTCTATCAATTTGGACCTGAAGGAACTGGTATAGTCATAGCAGAAGATAAGCTAGAAGACTTGCCTTCTTATCTAAATTTACACTATCCGGCATCAGATATTCCCTCCCAAGCTAGGCAACTTTTTACTCTAAATTCACTTCGATTAATTCCTGATGCTAATTATCAACCTGTAGAATTATTTCCTACTGATAATCCTATTATTAATCAATCACTTGACTTGAGTTTATCAGTTTTAAGGAGCGTTTCCCCTTGCCATACTGAGTATTTAAATAATATGGGTGTTTCGGCTTCAATGTCTATTTCATTAATTCGAGACAATAAATTATGGGGGTTAATCGCTTGTCATCATTTGACTGTAAAATATGTGCCCTATGAAATTCGTACTGCTTGCGAATTATTAGGACAAGTTATGTCTTTAGAACTTGCAACCAAAGAAGATAATGAAAATTTGGAATATAGAATTCAGTTAAAATCCGTTTTGTCAGAATTTGTTGAAGCTATTTCTCAGGAAGGGAAATTAATAGATGGTTTAGTTGAGGATAAATCTAAATGGTTAAGCTTAGTTAGCGCTCAAGGTGTTGCGCTCTGTGCGAAAGAGCGGTTTACTCTCATTGAGAAAACTCCTAAAGAAGCTGATATCCATGGCTTAATTAACTGGGTAGAAACTCAAATTGAAAATAATATTTTTTATACAGATTCTTTACCTCAACTGTATCCAGCGGCGGAAAAATTTAAAGAGGTTGCTAGTGGGTTGCTAGCCCTTTCTATTTCCAAAATTCAAAAACATTATATTTTCTGGTTTCGTCCTGAAGTTATTCAAACGGTAAATTGGGGAGGCAATCCTAACCAATCCTTTGAGGTTGCACAACACGATGAGGGTGTGCGTCTATCACCTCGCAAATCCTTTGAGTTATGGCAAGAAACAGTTCAATGTAAGTCTTTACCTTGGAAACCGTGTGAAATTGATGCAGTTGTTCAACTGAGAAATATCCTGATTGGTATTGTATTGCGTAATGCTGAGGAACTCGCAAAAATTAATGCCGAGTTAGAACGTAGCAACAGCGAACTGGATGCTTTTGCTTATATAGCGTCTCATGATTTGAAAGAGCCTCTGCGAGGAATTCACAACTACTCCAGCTTCCTGATTGAAGATTATGCTGATGTCCTTCAAGAAGAGGGAGCATCAAAACTACAGACTTTGATGCGTCTGACTCAGCGGATGGAAAACTTAATTGACTCTTTACTGCATTTTTCCCGTGTAGGACGGGTGGAACTTAGGATGCAGAACACCAATCTCAATGAAGTAGTGAAGAAGGTTCTAGATTTATTAAGCATTAGCCTTAAAGACACTCAAGTTGATATCCGCATTGCCCGGACTTTATCCTCTATTCCCTGCGATCGAGTTCAGATTAACGAGGTATTCAGTAATTTGATCGGCAATGCGATCAAATATAACGACAAACCCCATAAATGGGTGGAGATTGGCTTTTTGGATTCCATCCAGGAAAACGAAACTGATGCAGGACAATCCCAAACAATGGCTCCTACAGAACTTGCTGTATTACAGCAAGATTCTTCCTCAGATGCTCCTGTAGCTACGACAACTTCGTTATCACCAATAGCCACTGATCAATCACTAAGTCCTTGTGTGTTCTATGTACGAGATAACGGAATTGGAATTCCGGAAAAACACTTAGATGCAATTTTTCGCATTTTTAAACGTCTGCATCCACCTTACAAATATGGAGGTGGAACGGGTGTTGGATTAACCATTACCAAGAAAATTGTAGAGCGTCATGGCGGTAGAATCTGGGTTAAATCCACATATGGAGAAGGCAGCACCTTTTATTTTACTCTGCAAAATTGATGAAAAATTCTACCGTTTTTTGATTAGCTCATGAAGTGAAGTGGATCTATTAGTTTACTCGGAAGTATGGACTTAGCGCATAGCGGGGTGTCACCCCATGATGAAGTTTTGAAAATTAATAGTACAATTTGTGAAGCAATCCCCTAAAATCCTTGGTAAGGTTGCTAAGTCGGTGGGTATCAATAAACGCTCATGGGCAGGGCGGGTGCGAAAAAATGTGAAATTGGCACATAGTAAGCATTTTGCCTAAAGTGAGCCCCTACAAATCTACTTTCATTGTTTTACACCTACCTACTTACCTCGGTCTTTCTTATACATTCTTTTGACCCCAGATGACCGAGTCTATGACAGACAGATCAATTTATCCTTTACTGCTCATTGAAGATAGTGATGAAGATTTTGAAGTCTTTCGACGAATAATAGAAAAACGAAGCATCGATAAACCTATTTATCGCTGTATTGATGGAGATGAAGCTTTGGAGTTTCTCTATCATACGGGTCAGTACATTAACTCTGACAAAGCACCACGCCCAGCTGTCATTTTACTTGATCTCAATTTACCAGGGACGGATGGACGAGAGGTTTTGGAGCAGATCAAAAAAGATGATGAGTTCAAAAATATTCCGGTTGTAGTCTTCACAACTTCCTCTAACCCCAAAGATATTGAAGCTTGTTACCGATATGGAGCGAGTGGCTATATTATTAAGCCGATCAATATCAATAAATTGAGAAGAATTATTCAGATTTTCTTTGATTATTGGTTTGAAGCGGTCGTTCTTCCTGATTTAATGTTGAATAAAACCACTTTTGAACGGAAATCTACTTAACTTAACCTCATTTCTTAGGAAATAACTAAATTTATCAAAAAAAGATATTTTTAAACTCTAAAAACTTTATTGAGACTTCATGTGATAGTTAACTTCTTTCAAAACCTAATAATGCTATGTTTCTACAACAAAAAAAACGGACAATTTTAATCGTTGATGATTCTTTAGAAGATCGGGCAACCTATCGTCGCTATCTGCAACAGGACTCCAGATACAGCTATACGATTTTAGAGGAAGAGTATGGAGAACAGGGCTTGGAATTGTGTAGTAGGGTCAAGCCAGATGCCATTTTGCTGGATTTCCTGCTTCCAGATATTGATGGACTTGAATTTTTAAGCGAGTTAAAGACTCAGACAGGCAAAAATAAGCTGCCAGTGGTGATGCTTACGGGTCAGGGGAATGAGTCCGTTGCTGTCGCCGCGATGAAAAGCGGAGCACAGGACTATTTGGTCAAGGGAGGGATGACTCCTGAAAGTCTCCGGTTCGCTATCCACCATGCTTTAGGACGGGAGCAGCTGAAGCGACAGTTTGAAGAAAAGGAGCAGCGATTGCAGCTTCTCGAATCTGTAGTAGTTAATACTAATGATGCTGTGATTGTGACCACAACGTTGATTGACGACCCTGAGCCATGCATTTTGTATGTTAACCAAGCGTTTACTCGCATGACGGGTTACAGCGCACAGGAGGTGTTGGGTCAATCACCGCGTTTACTGCAAGGCCCTAAGACTGACCGCGCAACACTCGATCGCATTCGCACTGCACTTCAAACCAGACAGCCCATACAGGTTGAACTGATTAACTACCGTAAGGATGGTTCAGCGTTTTGGGTAGAGATTGGCATTACACCCGTAACTGATGCAACTGGAAAGTACAATCACTTTATTGGTATTCAACGCGATATCACTGAACGCAAACTTGCCGGAGAGGCATTGCGGCAGAGTGAACAGAAGTATCGACTCCTCGCTGAAGCGACTCCGCAATTTGTCTGGACTGCTCAACCGGATGGTTCAGCCGAGTATTGTAATCGATACTGGTACGATTACACCGAGCTGACAGAAGCACAGACATTGGGTTGGGGTTGGACATCGGTTCTACATCCAGAGGATCGAGAGCAGGCGTTAGAAAATTGCCGCAGAGCACAGGTAATGGGTGAGGGTTATGAAATTGAATATCGCTTCAAACGAGCAGTCGATGGTAGTTCCCGTTGGCACTGGGGTCGCGTGACGCCTATATACAACGAACAAGGCCAACTCGCCCAGTGGATGGGAATCGCAATAGATATTCATGACCGTAAGCAGGCGGAGGAACAGTTGCGCCAGAGTCAGCGATTCATTCAACGGATTGCTGAAACCAGTCCCAATATTTTGTATCTCTATGACTTCAGCGAACAGCACTATGTTTATTTGAATCGTCGCCTCACTGAAATTCTGGGTCACGCTCAATTAGCAAGCCGTGAGATGAAAACGGGGGTATTACAACGCTTAATGCATCCTGATGATTTCACTCGATGGCGTGAATACATGAAAAACTTAGCCACAGAGCGAGAAGATAGCATCTTTGAATTTGAGTACCGAATGAAAGACATGAACGGTGCATGGCACTGGTTCTGGAGCCGTGATACTGTATTCACGAGAACGGCTGAGGGTTTGCCTCAACAGTTACTCGGTATCGCTCAGGATATTACTGCTCGTAAGCAGAGCGAGGCAGAACGGGCTCAGCTATTAGCACAGGAACAGGCAGCACGCGCCGCTGCTGTTAGCGAAGCTGCTCGAAGTGAGGCAGCTAACCGAGCTAAAGATGAGTTTTTGGCAATGGTTTCTCACGAGCTACGCAACCCCCTTAATGCCATTCTCGCTTATGCTCAACTCTTGCAGACTCGGAAGCTCAATGAACCCACTTGTGTCCGCGCTCTGGAAACTATTGAGCGCAATGCCAAGCTACAGGCTAAACTCATTAACGATTTGCTCGATATTTCGCGCATTACTTCGGGTACGCTCCGCCTCAATCGACAGCCGGTAGAGCTAGCTGTTGTGATTGAGTCGGTTATAGATACCCTGCATCTAGCCGCTCAAGCCAAGGCGATCAAAGTTGAGTCGCGAATCGAACCTATCTTCGGATATGTTCTCGGTGATGAGGAGCGTTTGCAGCAGGTGATTGGGAATTTACTGTCTAATGCCATTAAGTTTACCCCTGAGGGAGGGCGTATTGAGATTAGGTTGAGGTATCTGAATACTCATGCCCAAGTTCAGGTTAGTGATTCGGGTCAAGGTATTAGTGTTGAATTTTTGCCCTATGTCTTCGATCCATTTCGCCAAGCGGCTCGCACGGGTAAGCAGGGGGGATTGGGACTAGGATTAGCGATCGTGCGTCATTTGGTAGAACTACAGGGTGGGACGATCGCAGCGGCAAGTCCCGGTGAAGGGCAGGGGGCAACTTTTACCATTCAGCTACCGCTAGTGGATGATGAGTATTGAAATATATTTTTTTGAGCGAGGAGAAGCACGACTTTACACTTCTAAGATATAGCTCTCATAGAGCAACATATTCTCTACCCAAAGTGGGTTGACAATTCAGGCGGCGATTATCAATTTCTTTGAAAAGAATCTCAATCAACTTGTATAGCTGTCGCCATAAAGCTTAGAACAGATTTAACGGCCCAAACGACCATATACCAGTAATAAACATAAGAGCCTTCTGTCTTGGAGCCTTCTGCCTTTTGCTATATTGGCTGAGAACTCCTGCCTCTACAGTCAAACCCGTCATTTCTCGGGTCGGTATCGATACCTTTGAGTTTAAAACAGTATAGGCTGTTTTCCGTACATAGAAAAAACACAAAAAAGTGCCCTCTTAAGCACGGAAAGAGGGCAAACTAATAGTCCAAAAGCTTCAAAACAAATGTAGCCAACAGGTGTGAATATTTTGTGAAATTGGCAACATTGACAGGTAGAGAAGATTTATTTTAGGGTATAAAAAAATGCCCTCCCGGATCTTCCAAACGCGAGGGCATTACAGCAGTAGCCTCTAGCCTATTGAGAAAGTGTGAATAATTTGTGAAAAAAAGGGTGGAGCTAGTTGCAATTACTTTGCGATCGCTCCCAAACTTGCTGGTTATTTGCGTGGTCTATTGCAGCTACCTGAAATTGGGTATATTCTATCAGCTACATCAAATAATTTCTGTATTTGAAACAGCAGATTGTTCAGCGGCTTGAGCAAGTTGTTCAACTTCTGCCATTGTTGCTTCTGGATCGCTTGCTTTTGATTTAATCACATAATTAATCTTCACCTCTTCCAATAAATCAGCTAGTACTGCTTGCAGTTCTTGCAACGTTTCCTCATCTCGTAGTTCCATTCGTAAAGCGGCGCTAAAATCTGCTGTCAGTCGATCAAAAATTGTTCGTCCTTGCTCATCTGAATAGGAAGATGCTAAAACTTCCACAACACCGTGAGCAAGACTATTGGCTAACTGTTCTATTACGTCTCCTGGTAAATGACCCAATCCTGGGATGCTTTTTAGCGTTCTATAAAAGTCGGTTTGTTTAAAAGCACCTTCTAGACTGTAATGAACTAAAGCTTCTAAATTGGGCTGTATTTGCGGCAGAACTCTGTAAATGGTTAATTTCAAGAGACGGTCAGTTACGAACTCTAATTCATTGATGTCATTGACGGTCTTATAAGGCTTTGGATAGAGCAATGAACGTGCAACCTCTCCCTTGACGATGGAATCTTGCGTTTGCTCAATCAGCCTCACTATTAAAAATTGGGAAACTGTATCGGATAAGTAAGCAGCTGGTTCATGGGTAATCTGAGATAGCACTCGATCTAACTTTACAATCCCAGTTTGATGAAGCCGCACTGTCACTGGCACAATTCGCAACCAGCGCCAGAAGGGGAGAAAAAATAGCCCATCATACCAACGCCGCAGCATAGCATCAAACCAGTTAATGCCAGGTTTACGGTAACTGATGAAAAAGGTACGGACTAAAAATTCAATGGCGAAAAAGCTAACAAATAAGCTATCAATTTGCCAAAACTTATCCACATACCGTCCATAATCATCTACTAAACGAAAATAGTTCGTTTGAATCAACGGTCGAATTTGCTGGTCAAAAAAATTAATTTCTCTGGGCCAATTTTCAGGAGTGAGAAAATCAAAACTCCAGAACCGCTCCAATGCCTGCTTCGCAGAGTCGGTGCCGAGATGTTGACGCATCTGCCGTTGAATTTTGGCAAAGGTGCCGAACTTTAACGCCACCATAAAAGGATTTTCATCGATCATGGCGGCGCTTTGTTGACGTAAGTCTGTCAATAATTGCTCTGTTAGTGGAGATTGTAAACCCACTTGAGTTACCTGCGATTCCAATTCATCAACGGTTCTCAAGTACCTTTGGGTAAAAGGATGGGGTTCAATCCCTTTTAGAGGGTCAACGATGGCAGCTACAACCGGTAGCTGCCGCCAATAGAAATCCCGCAGCGGAATATAGGAGAGATTAAACAGCACCAACACGAGGTTAACGACAGCAGCTAACGCAATCAGTTTTGACCACCAGGGAACCGTATAATCTGCTTCTCGCTCAGTAGAGGTGTAAATTGGCTTAGATTCTTGCATTATCAGTACATAGTTACCTCACATCTGATATCTATTCTTCTACTGAGGTGTGGGATAGTTCTCCTACCAGAAGCAAGAATCTTTGGAGAAAATGGGGGCCAGGGGTTAGAAAAGCCTATTTTTATCTGTCGGCTCAGAAGCAGTAATGTTTCTTTACATTCAGCAGAGTCCAGTTGCGTTCATGAATAGCTGCTAGTGACATGCTACTCATACACAAAATCTAGAGGCTCAGTTTATCTCTTATAAACAGGGAGTTTTTTCCTGAAGATTTATAGAGTCTTGGGCAAAGGTTAATTTTATATTTGCTAAAATTTAATCAGAACGGCCACAACTCTATCTCCTTAAAAGCTCTTCTAGCAAGAGTTTAAAGCGAATCTACTCCTAAAATCTATCTTAGAACGCACAGCCTAAAACGTTCTAAATCGGTGGAGCTGCATAAACGCAGGTTAAACAGATGCTATCTACTTAAAAAAGAAGCCCTGTTGAAGTCTAGTGGGGGCTATTAAGGTTTTATTATTCAATTCTCCTTGGCTTCAGCATTTTTACCATTTTGGGCCTCCATCTCAATTAATGCTTAATGACACCCACAAACTCAACTTTTTTAGCCTAAGCACCAATATTTTTAAAGGCAAAGTTGATGCAGCAAGGAAAGGAGTGCGGCTGCTAAACGCTGTTATTAGAAACGTAAACAAATGAACATTGAACATCAGAAAATCGGGAATCTATTTTCCTCGACAGAGGATAATCACAGCGAATTCACCGAAGAAGAAATCCAAGATATTCTCCGCTATGCGAATGAGCATGGCATCCACGGTGAAGCCAGAGCCCAATTATTTAAATGGATTAGAGATCAAAGAGCAGGTCACACTGTTCAAAAGCCTGAAATTGAGACGAAGTAATTTCTTTCTCATATTAAGCGATAGGAGTGGAAAACACACCTCCTCACTTGTTTGTAGCAATAAAACCTAAAACGCTGCTTAACTATCGTGCATTTAATTTGCACCATCCCGACAGGGAAGATGCCTGTCTCACAAAAATTAAAGCTTTTTACATCTCGTACTTCTAGATAAAGTCGAATGATGCAGAGATTGAGAAAGCGGCTCATATTATGTCCGCTTGAATACCCACAGTTAGGATTGACACGGAGACACTCCGGACACTCCGGACGCGGAAAGTTTTTTATTACGGGTAATTAGACGGACATGATATCAAGCCGGAAAGTTTCATGACTCTCTCCCCCAGCTTCCCCAGCTCTCTCATATAGATATTCTTAGACTGAGAAGGGAGTAGCTTCCAGCCATTTGTTTGCATATCTTCCCCTGTAATGAGAGATAGATTGACTATAGAGCCACTTAACCTAAGCCTTGAGCAAGAAAATGGCGATCGCTTCCTTAACATCCAAGATTGATCACGTTAAAGTCTACGCGGCTGGTGCAACGATTACCCGTGTAGCTCACTTACAGCTCAATGCTGGGGAAATGCCGGAACACGTAGAAATCGCCGGACTGCCTCTGGCACTAGATGATAGCAGTGTGAGGGTACGGTTTGAAGCTGAACAGGGTGCTGCTGCTATTGCGACAGATTTGCGAATTGGTTTATCCGTCCCTCCCCGCCAAGAAGTATATCAGTCTCCGACAGAGGAGGAAGTGCGAGAAGCGAAAGCTGAGGTACAACGCCTTGAAGATGCGATCGCATTAATTGAAAATGAAATCAGCATCCTCTACCAGCTAGACGTACCCAAACGCCCGGAAGGAGAAGAAGGTAAAGCGCCACCCCCCTCACCCATCACTGCTAGGCTAGCACTGGCGAACTTTAAAGACGAACAAGTCCGCGATCGCATTCAAGAACGGCGGGAAACTCAAGACAAGCTCCGCACGGCAAGAGAGCATCTAGAGGATTTATTAGCGAAAAAGGCTCGTGCTTCTTCAGCAAGGGAAGTTAGACCCAATGAACTTCGCAAGACAGTTGTTGTCCGGTTGAACTATGAACGCGAAACCA